>JAUXVJ010000023.1 GCA_030684515.1 Actinomycetota bacterium | reverse complement strand
GAGCACTATGTGGAAGAGGAGGAGTGATGGCACGCACGTCATGGAACGACATGAAGGCCGGGCGCGCAGGCGACTCGGCGGTTGAGGCCGCATACGCCGCAGCCAAACTCGCATTCGAGCTGGGAGAGCAGGTCCGTGGTCTACGCGAGCAACGGGGCTGGAGCCAGCGCGACCTGGCCAAACTCACCGGCATGACCCAACCAGGAATTGCCCGCTTTGAGGCTGGCGGCACGACGCCGACCCTGCCGATACTCCAGCGCATCGCTAACGCTTTCGATACGACTCTCTCGGTCCAGCTCAAGCCCAAGGCCGTCGCCTGAACTCGTCAACGAAAGTGTGCGGGGTGGGTGCAGGCTTGCACCACCAGGGGAGTGCAGAAGGGGGTGCAGAAGTGGCCGTTTGTGAGGGCAACTTGCAGGGCAGGCAACCCAAAGATCGTGCATCCTCAGTTTCTCCCCGCTACTATTTGAAGATTCAACTAAATGAATCTTCTGCACGACCCGGGTCCCTGAGAAATCAGGGACCCTTCGTCGTTGTGGAGGTCCGCGCGGCAATGCTGGTTTTGGGCAAGGGTGAAGGCTCACATCTGTTCAACGGTGTGGGGCTGCTCGGTACCTCGCAAGTTGCGCAGGCATCCGCATGCCCCACAAAATCCGTGAACGGGATCGGCTGTAATTCCAGCTAACCCGACTGAGCAGCCATTGACTCGCCACGCGAATCTATGTAATTGCCATAGTGGTTAATTACTTGTATTGAAAAGTGAGGTAGATCCGTGCCCGTAGTTATCTCTGAAGAACGACTCGACGAGACCTTCGCGGCACTGGCGAATTCGACTCGACGGTCGATCCTCAGCCGCCTGGCCCTCGGTGCTGCGAATGTAAATGAGTTGGCTGAACCATTCGACTTGTCGCTGCCGGCGATTTCGAAGCACATCAAGATCCTGGAGCGAGCTGGCTTGGTGGTGAAAGGGCATCAAGCTCAGTACCGGCCTTGCTCGTTGGAGGCTGCGCCGTTGGAACAAGTCGCGTCGTGGGCTGAGCAGTACCGGCCGGTTTGGGAAGCGCGCTTGGACCGCATGAACGATTACATCAAGAAGCTCCAACCGGAACAAGCGGGAGACAAGTGAAATGACCGATCAGAACTCACCCACTCAAGCCGTGCGCATTGAACGTGTGGTGAACATGCCAGTCGAATTGGCTTGGCGCATGTGGACACAGCCGGAGCATTTCCAAGCCTGGTACGGACCATCGGGAGCAACGGTGGTCGTTGCGAAAATGGAGTTAGTCGTCGGCGGAGCACGGCTTGTGAGCATGGAGGTCATGACTCCCAATGGCCCGATGAAGATGTGGTTTACCGGTAAACACCTTGAGATCGTTGAGAATCAACGACTCGTGTACACCGAGGCGATGTGTGATGAGAATGGCAATGTCATGTCTCCTGCCGACATGGGCATGCCCGCTGATCATCCGAGCGCCACCACGATCAACGTGGAGTTGGAGGCTCTTGAGTACGGCACGAAATTGGTGCTAGAGCACGCCGGAATACCAGAAGGCTCACCAGGCGAAGCGGGTTGGATCATGGCATTCGACAAGCTTGACACCTACGTCGACATACAACGCTAGCTGTAACAGCGACGGGGTTTGCTGTGCGTTACGTCGACTCCGATACTTCGAAAGTGTGTGGGGTCGTGGTCCTCGCAAGTTGGCGTGAATCAGAGATAAGGGCGACGCAACGAGCGTTAAGCCGATCGACTGCAATCCCGTGCTAGGGGGTCAGCAGTGCAAGTGCGGCATCGTCGCCATGCGCATCGCAAGTTCGTCGGCGTCGGCGCTTGAGGATGACCCTCCGACAACGTAGGTCTCGCCGTCCTTCAGGCAGCGGAACTGCAGACGTGCCTTCTTCAGGAACTTCGCTGCCATCGACGCACCCGGCGATTCTGGGGACTTGGACTTCCAGTGCGGCACGATGCGCTCATCAATGAGTCGCAGCGTTCGAGG
>JAUXVJ010000022.1 GCA_030684515.1 Actinomycetota bacterium | reverse complement strand
AGGGGAACGGTCCTGTGGATTTCGACTGCTCAGGACTCACAGCGTTTGCCTGGCGCGCTGCAGGCGTGAGCTTGGTGGACTACTCGTTCACGCAGTGGAATCAGACTCAACGAATCCCCCGCAGCGCCCTCGCACCTGGCGATCTGGTGTTCTGGTTCGGTGGAGACGTGCACCATGTCGCGATCGTGGTGGCGGTGAATGGTGCGCATGTGCAGATCGCCGAAGCAGCCAATCCTGATGTGGGCGTCCGTATTCGCGACTTTGGTGACGCCTGGGATCAGGCCTACCTGACTGGATTTGGTCGGGTAACGCGGTGAATGCGAGGAACCGCAGGGCTTCGCGCCGTTGATGTAGGTGGAGGGGAATCACCCTCGCCACTGAACTGATCGGAGCTCTTCATGCCAACCATTGCTGCCGTACCCGCGGCATTGACGATGCCGTACCAGAACTTCATGGATGAACTCGCCAAGAGCGTGCAGGTATACGGCACTGCGCTTGCGACGATTGTGCTGATCGTGTGCGCTTTTGGCTACATGGGATCCAAGGGCATGAGTCCGCAGAATGCCTCGCGGTGGATGGGTGGCATGTTCGCTGCTCTGTTCGCCGCGATCGTGTGTGTCGGGGCCCCGGCGATTGTCGGCATCGTTCAAGGCTGGGCGACGACCGCCGCATAGCGGCCGTCGCGCTCACACGGATCCATCGCCATGGACCTGTTCTTCGACAACGTCTTCCACGGGCTGTTCACCACACTTGATCCCCTAGGAATGATCCTGCGCACGCTGATGTCGCTGCTGTCCGACTCCCTGGCTCAACTGACCAGCGGCATGTACACACAACTGTTCCAGATCACCACAGTCGACTTCAGCACCGAGGCTGTCGGAAGCATCTGGCGCATCACCACCGGCCTATCGGTTGGCCTAGCAACAATCCTGCTGATCCTGGCAGCGTTCCGCTCGATGCTGGCACAGTCCAACAAGTACCTGCTCCAGGCGTTCCCCGGGATCGTGCTCGCGATCCTGGGCCCGCAAGCCGCAGCCCTGCTGTTGCCCGTCCTCGCCGCTGGATTTACTTCCCTTGCTGAAGGAATCGTCGCGACGGCAACTCCCGACTTGGCGCAGTCCATGCGCCTACTAGCAGGCGTCGGAACGAACCCAATCTACGAAGGCCTAGGACTGATGGCTCCACTGATTGCTGCGCTGCTGCTGTTCGGGATGGGCACGGTGTTCTTCGTGCTGCTGTTCTGTATGGCCGGCGCTGTCGTGCTGTTCGTACTATCGCCATTCGCGTTCGCAGGACTGGTGATGAGCCCCACCCGCGTGTGGTTCACCAAGTGGGCAACCGCCATGTTCGCCCTGCTATTCGCCAAAGTCCCGATCGCGATCCTGCTAGCACTATCAGTGTCGCTATTCGCGAACTCCAAGAACGCAAGCACCGCGCAGGCGTTCGTCAATGCCGGCGCCGGACTGATTCTTGGAATGGGCGCACTATTGTCGCCACTCTTGGCATACAGCCTGTTCTCATTCATGGGCAGCGTCGCAACCAGACCGGCTGGCGTCCCCTCCAGCCCTAGTCGTGCAGCCAGCACGGGCTACTACGGGATGCAGATGGGCAAATCCGGAGTAAACGCGATGCGCACCGCTGGCGAGAAGTTCCGCTCCCCCACCGCTACTAGTGGCTCGGGTCCCAACGCGGCAATACCGCATGAGCCATCCGCTGCGCAGCGTTCGCAAGGCGCAGTTGTCGCCGGGCCATCAAATCGACCTAGCGGTGGCGGGAATGCAGCACCGGGACTGCCGATCGGTGGCCCAGCTCCCCCACCTGTGTCCGCCGCCGGTGGAGCATCGGCGGCACCGACAGCTGGAGCCGGAGCTTCAGCCGCAGGAGCTGGATCGGCGGCTACCGCCGGGACCGCTGCCGCGGCCGGTGCCGCGACGGCCGGAGTCGGCGCAGCCGTGGTGCTGGGTGCAGCGGCGGCGAAGAAAGCCGGCGCCCAAGCCGCCAGCAAGGCCACGTCAACCGCCGAGGGGCTCGTTAGTTCGGCGAACCCGCCCTCAGATGGACCTTCCAGCTTCGGGGCGCCCGACTCCCATCGTGTCGACTGAACTCGCATCGACTGACATCACGCTCAACCACCACTAGTGATCGTTCGAACGAGGAGCCGATATGCCAACAGCTGCCATTGAGGATCGAGACGTCACCGTCGCATTCCCGCGTCGCCCACGTCCGGGCATTGTGATGGGCCTTCGCGGGGGCCAAGTAGCGCTGCTCGCGGTTGCCGTGATGATGCTGGTGCTCGCCCTGTTCACCGGGACCTTCCCGGGGCCAATGCGCGGGCTTGCTCTGGGCGGCGTGATCGCCTTGGTAATCCTGGCCACCTCGACCGTGGAGGGACGGCCAGGTTACGCCTGGCTTGCAACGCGCACGTCGCACGCATTGCGGATGCGCCGCGGAAACACGACGTTCGCCAAGCCATTGCATGTCGGCTCGATTGGCCAGCACCCAACTGTAGACAAGGGGGTAGGCCTGCTGCCGGGTCGAACGGCGTGCGTACAGGTGCACGAACTCGATGCCGTCGGCTACCTGTTTCATCCACATCAAGGCACCATCACCGCCGTTGCCGAGGTCACCAGCCCTGAATTCCTGCTACGCGATCCGGTCGACCGCAACAGTCGCGTCGCCGGATGGGGGCGCGTGCTGGCTGCCGCGACACGCACCGGCGCGATCCGCCAGATCCAGCTCCTTGAGCGTTCGATCCCCGACGACGGCTCAGAGTTATCGGCATATACCGACGCCCACCTAACGACCGAGCCCACGCAGCTGACCCTTGCCGATGCCTACCGTGATCTGGTCGGTGATCTACGTGGCGGCGCTGACCGGCACCAGACATTCCTCGCCATCACCGTGGATCGGGCCGCCGCCTCGTCACGTATCAAGGCTGCTGGCGGGCAGATGGCTGGGTTGATCGAGGCCTGGCGTCAGGAGTACGCGCTCCTAGCACGTCTGCTGCCTTCGGCTGGATTGTCGATCGTCGATGAGTTGTCCCCGCGGCGACTTGGCGAAGTTGTGCGCATCGCATACGACCCAGCCTCGACGTTCACGATTCAACCTGGCCAGGGGGTCGACCCGGCCGTATGTGGCCCGACTGCAGGTCGCGAGGAATGGGACTACCTCCGCACCGACGGCGCGTTCCATGCCGTGCTGTGGGTCGCGGAATGGCCGCGCGCCCATGTCGCTGCTGACGTGCTGTGGCCAGTGATCTTCCCCTCCGGAGTGAACCGCACCCTGTCGTTGTTCTACAAGCCGTTCACTCGCGCCCAGTCCGAAAGTGCCATCCGTGCCAAGCACTCGGAGATCGTGCAGAGCTCGTGGCTGAAGGACAAACTCGGTCGCATTGAGACCCTCGCCGATTCCAAGGAACTCGACGACGTCCTGACCCGGGAATCCGAACTGCTCGCCGGTCATGCTGAGGTCGGGCTGGTGGGCATGATCACCGTCACCGCGTCCACTCTTGATGCACTCGAAGCTGATGTCACCTCCATTCACGCCGCTGCGACCCAGGCGAGTCTGGACCTGCGCCGCGTCTACGGGCAGCAACTGCAGGCATTCACCGCCGCAGCACTACCGCTTGGCATCGAGGTGATCGCATGAGCATCACGCTGCCTGCCCTGCGCCGCCGCAAGAACACGGCCCCGATCCAACCCTCGACATGGACAAACCCAGGCGCACCGGTGTCGGAATTCGCCCGAAAGGGACGTGACCGCTCACGGTTCACACTTCCGAGTCTGCGGATCTCAACCGCGACCGCATCAGTGGCATACCCGTTCCTGGCGCAAGCACCCTTGACTCATAAGGGCACGTTCCTGGGCACCAACCTCGGCACCGGGGCACCCTTCACCTTTTCTCCTTTCGAGCTGTACCGCGACGGGCTCATCACCAATCCGAACATCCTGGTTGTTGGTGAGATCGGATCGGGAAAGACAAACACGACCTGCGCGCTGACCATGCGCTCCATCCCGCTGGGCTACAAGGTCGCTGCCGTGGACGCCAAGAGCGACTGGGCCCGCTTCGCACGCTCCTATGGTGGCGCGGCTATCAGCATCGGGCCCGGCCGCGGCAACAGGCTTAACCCGCTGGACGTATCTGATGCGCTGATGCGTGCTCGGGTGGACGCCGAGGGCAACCGCATCGACCCAGAAATCCTCGCCAAGTCCTCCCA
>JAUXVJ010000021.1 GCA_030684515.1 Actinomycetota bacterium | reverse complement strand
GGTACGACGGAACTGCGTCTAGCGAATGAATCGCTCTGCGCTTCCACCAATAAGCAATGCGGGGCTGCTGCGCTGGGCTTGGCGGCAACTCACCAGCATGAAGACGGCGTTGATCCTGCTGTTCCTCCTCGCTTTGGCAAGCGTGCCCGGTTCCCTATTGCCTCAGCGAGGCATCGACCCGATCAAGGTCAGGGCATTCATATCCGAAAATCCGACATGGGGTCCGATTCTGGATCGCCTCGGATTCTTCGAGGTCTATTCCTCGCCGTGGTTCTCCGCCGTCTACTTGCTTCTGTTCTTGTCACTCATTGGGTGCGTCATCCCTCGTGTCGGCGTGCACTTCCGCGCGATGCGCAGCGCGCCCCCACCTGCCCCTCGCATGCTGCAACGACTTTCAGGGACACGGACGCTCGAAGCGACCGCATCGACGGCTGACATGCTGCAGACAGCCGAAGCCGCGCTACGTGCAGGACGCTGGCGCGTGGTCACGGGACCCGCAGACGAACCCCGATGGGTATCCGCAGAAAAGGGCTACCTCCGCGAAACCGGCAACCTCATCTTTCATCTCTCACTACTGGTCCTACTGGTCTCGATTGGGCTCAGTGGGCTCTTCGGCTGGAAGGGCAACGTCATCGTCCGCGAAGGTTCGGGCTTCTCCAACACACTGACTCAATACGACGCCTGGGGAGGCGGTCGTTTCGTCAATGCCGAAAACCTGCCGCCCTTCTCGTTCACTCTTGAACAGTTCACAGCAGACTTCGAGCGAGGCAAAGTCGAACGCGGCTCACCGAGAGCATTCGAGGCCGACATTTCCTTTCAGGCAGCCCCATCGGAGCCGCTTCAGGAAACGTTGATAGAGGTCAACGAACCTCTGGAGATCAACAGGGCCAAAGTGTTTCTCGTAGGCCACGGCTACGCACCAGTCATAAAGGTGATCGACCGAACAGGCGCCACCGTGTTCAACGACGCCGTGCCCTTTCTGCCTCAAGATGGGGCCTTCACGTCTACCGGCGTCGTGAAGATCCCCGACTCCAAGCCTCAACTAGGGATCCAAGGTTTGTTCCTGCCGACTGCAGCTTTGGATGCAGTGCGGGGGCCGTACTCAAGCTTTCCAGCTCCTGACGATCCCGCCGTATTCATGTCTGCTTGGAAGGGCGATCTCGGTCTGGACTCTGGAGCGCCCCAGAGCGTCTACCGTCTCGTGAAGGACCAGATGACGCAAATAGGCCTGAAGCAACTGAAGCTTGGCCAAACGTGGGAACTCCCGGATAGCTCAGGCGCCGTGAGCTTCGAGGGCTACCAGCGCTGGGCCTCCTTCCAAATCGCCTTCGATCCGGGCAAGGAAATCGCGTTGTTCTCGGCAGTGACAGCGATGTTGGGCCTGTCGATGTCCCTGTTCATTCGTCGGCGACGGGTATGGGTGAAGGTCGTTCAGAGGGATGGCGTTTCGCTCATCCAGCTTGCCGGAATCATGCGCACCTCCACTTTCGAGGATAAGGATATCGGCGTACTTGCTGAAGACCTTGACCTTGTCGAGCAGGCCCTGGAATCCGCCGGCCATGCGCACTCGCCAGATGCATCCGAGGAGGAAACGTGAAACCAGAGACAATGGCACAGCTGAGTAGTTGCTGTCCATGCTCGCCCTCCCGTGTGCCTTCGCGCTCAGACAGTAGCGAAATTCCTCGGTGTCGAAAGATTCGTTGGACTGACCTATTCGGCGCAACGACAATCGACCTGACATTGCCAAGACTCGCAAACGTCTGGTGAACCCACGCCTCGCCCTTTTGCTGTTACGCCCTCTCGCCGCTTTGGGCGGGGGCTTAGCGATGGCATGTGCGTTTCCACCACTTGCTTGGTGGTGGATCGCACCAATCGCGGTCTTGCTTTGCGTTCTCTCTACTCGCAGGGTCCGACCAGTATGGGCTGCGACTTATGGAGCAATTGCAGGAGCGGCGTTCTTCGGTCCGCTCCTCTTTTGGATGAGTGTGGTCGGCGTTGATGCCTGGATTTCACTCACTGCTATCTGCACTGCATGGTGGATAGGTCTATTCGTCGCCCAATCATTTGCTCAAAGGTGTGTCTGGTGGCCAGTCGTTGTTCCCGCGTTATGGGTCGCCAGTGAGGCCATCCGCGGAGCCATACCACTGGGTGGATTCCCATGGGGCCGGTTGGCCTTCTCACAAGCCGGCGGCCCGCTGTTGCCCCTGAATTCAATCGTTGGTCCGGCCGGCGTTGCCTATACCTTGGCTTTTGTCGCTTGTGCCGTTGTGTACTTGCTCCTCGACGGACGCAGTGGAGCGCCTTTGGCGCATACGATCGTTGTGGCCATTGGCGCTGTGTCGCTGTCCATGCTGTTGGCATTTGGCTATGTCGCGATGAATGCTGTTGGCACCGAAGATCAGGTCACTATTGCTGTCGTACAGGGCGGCGTGCCCGGGTCCGGTCTGTCAGCAATGGGCGAAAAACGGGCTGTCCTGGCAAATCATGCGCAAATCACGCGCACCGCGTTGCGCTCGCGTTCCGATATTGACTTCGTCGCATGGCCAGAGAACTCCTCGGACATCGATCCGTTTAGGGATCCCTTGGCCAGACGTCAGATCGACGAAGCAGTTCGCACGGTCGGGAAGCCAATTCTCGTCGGCGCTGTTGTCGATGCGCCCAATGACCCATCACGTGTAGCAAACTCCGGAATCGTTTGGGACCCAGAAACCGGTCCAGGCGCGAGATACGTTAAGCGTCATCCCGTGCCGTTTGGCGAGTTCATCCCTTTCCGCCAGCTTCTTGGGAGTCTCCTCGATCGATTTCGACTCGTGCCACGTGACTTCATTGCGGGTGACGTTCCAGGAGTACTTGAAATCGCGGGCACCACGGTGGGTGACGTCATCTGCTTCGAAGTGGCCTACGACTCAATCGTGCGAGATGTGGTCATCGCAGGCGCGGAGATAATTGTCGTGCAAACGAACAACGCCACTTACGCGGGCACCGCCCAATTGGAGCAGCAGGTCGCAATGTCACAAGTCCGCGCTGTTGAGCATGGGCGATCGGTAGTCGTGGCTGCGACGAGTGGCATCAGCGCAGTGATCAATCCGAATGGCTCGATCCGATCAAGCATTGCGGCGAACGAATCCGGAGTGATTGTCGAACGCATGGCGTTGTCCAATCAACAGACGGTGGCCACATCATGGGCTCCTCGCATCGAATGGCTCCTTGTGGGCATCGCCGTGGCACCCTTTGCTTGTGTCGGTCTGTCGCGATTGCGCCTACAGCGCAGTCGGACCTAAGTAATACGAGCTGAGCAGCCAATCGATCTTCGACAGGCCAAAGTCTGGAGTTCGTTGTCTAGGGCAGGTGGCGGCCAAGCCATTGCAGAGCGGGCCCCAGAACCCGAACATGATGGAGCTGGTGCTCAATGACGAACTCCCGACCTTGATCCACGAAGCCGCGAACGAAAGCGCCCAAAGAGTTCAAATTCTCGTCGTGCGCCTGGCGAGCGCGTTTACTCAGGAAACGAGCGCAACCAAAGCATACGGTGGCTTCGGGACGGCTCCCAAGATGAACGAGTTGGCTATCTGGGTAAGCATGGCCACAGCACCAGCACTGCGGACCTACGCCGTACGAGTCATTCGCCCCTACCATCATCGAAGTAGGGCCGCGAGTTGCTCGACAGTGGGTGACCCGCGCATACCCTCCGGTGTGTTGTAGATCCTGCAGGCCAGCCCTGGCAAGGACCCGGGAGTGCAAAACGGGTCCTTGCCGTTGATGAGGATCGTGGGTGAGCCAGTGAAGCCCAGGCGTTGAGCGGCTTCAAGTGATTCGACCTTCTCAAGAACGATGTCTACCTTTTCATGCGCGGTGGCATCGAGCGCTTCTCGCAGAGCTGCTTGAGCCGTGTGCCAGTTGGGACATCCGTCGAAGAACCGCAAAGTCACGCGCACCCAACGATGGTCGCATAAGCAGTGGAGCGAACAAAGCTAGGACGGTGTTGAACGCAACCACATCGCGCGTGCCAACTGTTTTGACTTACCGAGTAGCGCTGCTGTGGGGCGTCAACATGCAATGTCTGAAGTCGGCACATTTCGTTGAAGAATTCCAACTCGAAGCCGCCATCTTGCGAGGTACCGGATGCCTCGCAATGGTGATGAATCGTCCAATGATGGTATCATCGCTACATGACGATGATACCTGTGGCGTTTGATGCGCTTCCCGAGTTTGATGCGCCGTCGAGGGAAGACAGTTCATTGGCTGTCGCAGCTGCGTTGTTTCGTAGTTTCGGCGACCCTGCCCGGCTCACGATCGTGAGTCATCTTGCGCTTGGGGAGCACAACGTGCGTGATCTGACCGGGCACCTAGGACTGGCGCAGTCGACGGTGTCGGCGCACTTACGCTGCCTGTTGGAATGCGGCATGGTCACCGTACGTGTGCAAGGACGGGCCTCGATGTATTCCTTGAAGGCTGATGCGCAGATCTTGGACCTCCTTAGCTCCGCCGAGCGACTACTTGCGGTCACTGGTAATGCCGTCACCTTGTGCCCGCGCTATGGCCCCATCGCAAACTTGAACGCGCAGTCGCAGGCACAGCTATGAGCCAGGCATGCGGTTGCGGCGGCGACGAACCGCATCGCCCCGAGGATGGAGATGACCACGCGCCGGAGAAGCTCTGGCAAGTCACCGAAATCAGGTTCGCCGCCGTATCCGGCTTGCTCCTCCTGGGAGCATGGATAAACAGTCTCGTTGACGGCGCATCGTGGATCGTCCACCTTCTTGAGGCACTGGCGCTGCTCGCGGGCGCCTACACGTTCGTGCCTTCAACGCTGCGGCGCCTTGTCAAGGGCAAGATCGGCGTGGGTACGTTGATGACGATTGCGGCAGTCGGTGCCGTCCTGTTGGGCGAGATCGGCGAAGCAGCGATGCTCGCCTTCTTGTTCTCAATTAGTGAAGGCCTGGAAGAGTACTCCGTGGCGCGGACTCGGCACGGTCTGCGCGCGCTGCTGAACCTAGTGCCAGACGAGGCGACCGTTATCCGTGACGGTGTCGAGTTGGTGATCAACTCGGGTGAACTGCGCGTCGGCGATTCGATGCTGGTGAAGCCCGGGGAACGGCTAGCCAGTGACGGGATCATCCGCGCCGGTCGCACGGCTTTGGACGTGTCGGCGATAACCGGTGAGTCCGTGCCGGTCGAAGCAGCCGAGGGCGACGAGGTATTCGCCGGGTCCATCAACGGCACCGGCACTCTGACAGTTGGCGTCACCGCGTCGGCGGAGGACAACTCACTGGCCAGGATCGTGAAGATCGTCGAAGAGGAGCAAACCCGCAAGGGAGCCAGTCAACGCTTGGCAGACACCATCGCCAAGCCGCTAGTGCCGGCGGTGATGGCTATGGCTGCCCTCATAGCGATCGTTGGGAGCATCGCTGGCGATCCGCAATTGTGGATCGAGCGGGCCTTGGTGGTGCTCGTGGCAGCCTCGCCCTGCGCCTTGGCCATTGCGGTACCAGTCACTGTGTTCGCCGCGATCGGCGCTGCCAGCAAAATGGGCGTACTGATCAAGGGCGGCGCAGCACTAGAAACTTTGGGAACTATTCGTACCGTTGCGCTGGATAAAACCGGCACGCTCACCCGCAACCGGCCTGAGGTCATCGAAGTCGTCGCGACCGGCGACGCCACTTCTGAGCAGGTCATTGACGTCGCTGCTGCTTTGGAGTCGCGTAGTGAGCACCCACTCGCGCGGGCGATCCTCGCCTCGGCTGCGACCGTGCGCCCAGCCAACGAAGTTACGGCGGTGCCAGGAGCCGGAATCACCGGCGTACGTGATGGTCACAAACTGCGACTAGGACGACCCGGATGGATCGAATCCGAGCACCTGGGCGATGTCATCCACCGTATGCAACACGAAGGTGCCACTGCAGTGTTGGTCGAAAGCGACGGACAACTAATCGGCGCCATCGCCGTGCGCGACGAGCTCCGACCAGAAAGCGCAGATGTCATCGCGACACTCAGACGCGACGGATACCAAATCGCCATGCTTACTGGGGACAACCTCGCCACCGCGACGGCTTTGGCCCGTGAAGCGGGAATCGACATCGTCCACGCGGACCTGCGACCAGAGGACAAAGCTGCAGCAGTGCGGCAGTTCACCGCCCAGAATCCAACGGCGATGGTAGGCGACGGCGTCAACGATGCCCCGGCACTAGCCACCGCAAACCTCGGCATCGCGATGGGGGCCATGGGCACCGACGTCGCCATCGAAACGGCCGACGTCGCCCTCATGGGCGAAGATCTTCGGCACCTGCCTCAAGTATTTGCGCACGCCAGACGCGCGCGAAGAATCATGCTGCAGAACGTAGGCCTCTCCCTTGCCCTGATCACAATCCTGATCCCCATCGCGTTGTTCGGTGTCCTGGGCCTTGCCGCCGTCGTGCTGGCACACGAACTCGCCGAAGTCGTGGTCATCGCCAACGGCGTACGAGCAGGCAGAGCACGCGAATTGACTCCTAGGCAAGCAACGACACCGTCGGCCCAACTAGCCCCAAGATCGCACCAATGACACCCCGCGCGGAAAATCACAGCCCCTCGTGGCTTGCCCGGCTAACTGGTCGATGGATTTCAGACTTTCGAAGCCACTTCGCAGCTCAGCGTTCGTCACAGACAAGATTGGGCCCGCGAATTGCCTTGATCTTGGCCGTCGCTGGGATCGCCATACTGGCGGACTGGACAATAAAGACGCTCGTCGTCGAGGGCCTCAGTAACGGCTCCTCAATCGACCTGAGGTTCATCAATATCAAACTCGCCTACAACCCTGGTATCGCATTCAGCCTCGGATCGTGGCTGCCGCCGATAGTGGTCACTATAGGCACAGGCATCATCATCAGTGGCGGTTTCATACTACTTGTCCTGCGCGCCCGAACTCTGAACGCAGTCTCAACTGCCGGCGCAGCCCTGTTGCTAGGTGGAGCTCTAGGCAATTTCATCGATCGACTCGACGGGCAAGGCGTTGTTGACTACTTCCACACCGGTTGGTTCGCAACATTCAACCTCGCCGACGCACTCATCACTGTGGGCGTCGTACTTTTGGCCGTCGGACTGTTCACGAATGGCCCTAGACAAACGAAATGGGCAACTGACTCCAGTGATCACGATGCAATGCATCGCCCGCGGGCTACAGACACAATCATCGGCGTTGATGGGCGCGACGATTCCGCGACGAGCAATTGAGAGACTAGTGAAGTGTGGACCTGCAACGCTCGACCTTCCGGCTTAAAGTCACACGGGCTGGATCCACTGGAGCCCGAGGGAATGGCTGACCGTCTCGCTGAATAGTCGAGTTGCACTGATCCTCGCCAACCCTCATAGGGTGCTTGCGATGTCTCACCCGACTCACCCTGAATGGAGCATCTAGGAACGAGCCCGCCACGCCGATGGCTTGGCCCAAGTGCAAGGCAGCCATGCATACCCAATAGCTGCGACATCTTTGAATAGCACTCCGTGGCCAGCACCAAGGCGGCTGACGCTCACGACTGACAAGGGAGTGTCCACGCCCAGCGGGCATAGACAAGCGCTTGTCAGTACTGCCTCCGCAGCCACGAGTACCTTGGTCTAGCGAGGCTCCGTGCTCAAGAGACCCCAAGTGATGAGCGTGGCGATTGCGATCCCGCAGGAGATGATCTTATGGCGTTCCCATCATCTTCACTGATAACTAGTAATCGCAACCGTGCCGTTCATTCGAAGAATTGGGCGAGATGCCGAGACTTCTTTGAGATTCGCAAGGGAACCTGACCAACAATTGCAATGCACCGACCAACCGCGCGCCGTTGACTCAGAGTGAAGCATTCCGGGTTGCACACTTTGAACCAAGAATGATGAAGCGAGTCTTCATCGTCATGGGCATCTGTTTTATCTTGGTTTCTTTACCCGCTGGATGCACGCTTGTCTTGGCTGCGGCTGGCGGTGCCATTACCGCCGCGAGCGTTGACCCTGACTGCTTATCGGAAACCACTTCGGATCGTTCGTCCTGTGCTCCGGATTTCTCCGATTCTGGAGGTGCCGCGATCTCTGGGCGGGATCCAGACATCGTCCCCGGCCCCGATCCACTCGCGACCACAGCCGTCCAAGCGGCAATCGACGCTGTTAGCCGACATGGACGCTACATCGCAGAGGGCAACGGTCCGGTGGACTTTGACTGCTCGGGTTTGACTGCATTCGCGTGGCGAGCAGCGGGAGTGTCCATCGTGGATTACTCGTACACGCAGTGGAACCACACCCGACGCATCCCCCGTGAGTTACTCGCGCCGGGTGATTTGGTGTTCTGGTTCGGCGAAGAGGTCCACCATGTTGCAATCGTCGTAGCGGTGACTGGCGCGCGCGTGCAGATCGCGGAGGCGGCGAATCCTGATGTCGGTGTTCGCATTCGTGATCTTGGGGATTCTTGGGATCAGGCGTACCTGACTGGATACGGGCGTGTGATCCGTTGACCTACTGGAACGCGAGGAACCAATCGATTTGGCGCCGTTGACGCAGTTGAAAGGGATTCGCCTTTTCTCTGATTCGTTTGGAGTAGCTCATGTCGACAGCTGCTGTCGTACCCGCTCTGGTGATGCCGTACGAGACGTTCATGAATGATCTTGCCAAGAGCATCCAGGTTTACGGAACAGCGATTGCTACGATCGTGTTGATCGTATGTGCGTTTGGCTACATGGGGGCCAAAGGCATCAGCCCCCACAATGCGTCGCGCTGGATGGGCGGCATGTTCGCTGCCTTGTTTGCCGCGTTGGTGTGCGTCGGCGCACCGGCGGTTGTGGGCATTGTTCAGGGCTGGGCAGCGACTGCCGCGTAGCGGCCGACGCACACCAGGAACGCTGATATGAATCCGTTTGTCGACAACGTCTTCGGAGGATTATTCTCGGCCGTTGACCCGCTGGGCATGATCCTGCGCACGTTAATGACGCTGCTGTCTGACTCGTTGGCGCAATTGACGACTGGCATGTACGCCCAGTTGTTTCAAATCACCACAGTGGATTTCAGTACCGAAGCGGTTGGCAGCATTTGGCGCATCACCACAGGCCTGTCGGTTGGGTTGGCGACGATCCTGCTGATCATTTCGGCATTCAGGTCGATGCTGGCCCAATCAAATAGCCACCTCCTTCAGGCATTTCCTGGCGTTGTGCTGGCGATCCTGGGACCGCAAGCCGCCGCCATTCTTCTGCCGATGCTGTCCGCGGGGTTCACGTCACTTGCCGAATCCATTGTCCAAACCGCGACTCCGGACCTTGCGCAATCGATGCGACTGCTCGCCGGGGTCGGTTCAAATCCCATCTACGAAGGCTTGGGCCTGATGGCTCCGCTGATCGCCGCAATGCTGCTGTTCGGCATGAGCGCGGTGTTCTTCGTTCTGCTCTTTTGCATGGCCGGCGCCGTTGTGCTGTTTGTGCTGTCGCCGTTCGCATTTGCCGGATTCGTCATGGCACCAACCAGAGTGTGGTTCAAGAAATGGGCCACCGCCATGTTCGCACTGCTGTTCGCGAAAGTCCCTATTGCCATCCTCCTGGCCCTATCGGTGTCATTGTTCGCGAACTCCCAGCACGCAGGTACCGCTCAGTCGTACGTCAACGCCGGAGCCGGGTTGATCCTTGGCATGGGCGCGCTCTTGTCACCCATGCTGGCCTATGGGCTGTTCTCGTTTATGGGCACGATGGCAACCCGCCCGTCAGGTGTACCTGGTAGCCCGAGCCGCGCTGCCAACAGCGGGTATTACGGCATGCAAATGGGGCGCGCTGGCGTCAACGGCACCAGATCCGCGGTCAACAAGCTGCGCAGCCCCGGTGGAGGTACGACCGGATCAGACTCCAATGGCGGCGCTGCTAGTCCGACTCCCGGGCCGCACGAGCCATCAGCCACGCAACGCGCCGCTGGCGCCCAAGTCGGGCCTGCAAGCGGTGGCGTGCCATTGCCAGTTGGGGCCACAGTTCCCCCGGCACCGGTTGGCGCTTCAACTGCGACCTCAGCTGCTAGTGGTAGCGCGGCCGCAGCCGGGGCTGCTGGTGGAGTTGGTGCATCGACCGCAGGCACCGCCGCTGCGGCAGGCGCAGCTACCGGTGGAGTAGGGGCCGCCGTGGTTGCCGGTGCAGCGGTCGCAAAGCAGGCAGGCGACAAAGCTGCGAGCCAGGTGAAGTCCACCGCCGAGGGGCTCACTTCGTCCGAAACCGATCCACCCGCAAGCCCTAGCGCGTTCGGATCCGCAGACGACCACCGCGTCGACTAACACCCTCCCCTTGCTTGCTTCCTACTAATGTGTTGGAGTCCTGATGCCCACTGCTGTCGTTGAAGGCCACGATGTGACGGCCGCATTCCCCCGCCGACCTCGACCCGGCATCGTCATGGGCTTGCGCCCAGGCCAAGTTGCGCTGTTCGCTTTCACTGTCCTCACCGTGGTCCTCGCACTGTTCACCAGCGCCTTCCCTGGCTTGTTTCGCGGTCTGGCTCTGGGTGTCGCGATCACGGCCGTGGTGCTGGCAATCTCCACCATCGAAGGCAAACCCGGCTACTTGTGGATGGCCACTCGAACCTCACACACAATCCGTGCGATGCGCGGCCACACCACCCTGGCGCGACCAGTGCACGTCGGATCACTTGGACGCCACAAGCACATCGAACACGGCATCGGATTGCTGCCTGGCCGGTCAGTGAGCATCCAGCTGCACGAGCTGGATCATGTCGGCTACCTCTACCACCCCCACCAAGGCACCCTGACCGGGATAATCGAAGTCACCAGCCCCGAGTTTCTGCTACGCGACCCCGCCGATCGCAATGCACGCGTGGCCGGGTGGGGCCGAGTGCTCGCTGCGGCCACCCGCACCGGTGCGATCCGACAAGTCCAACTGCTGGAGCGGTCGATCCCCGACGACGGATCAGACCTCGCCGCCTACACCGACGCCCACCTCTCGCGCGAACCAGAACAACTCACCCTCGCCGACGCGTACCGCGATCTCGTCGGCGACTTACGCGGCGGCGCGGACCGGCATCAAACCTTCATCGCTATCACCGTGGACCGAACCGCCGCATCGTCGCGAATCAAATCCGCTGGCGGAAAGATCAACGGACTGATTGCCACATGGCGTCAGGAATACGCCCTCGTCCAACGACTCCTACCGTCCGCGGGGCTGGACGTCGTCGCCGAATTGTCGCCCGCGCGGATCGCGGAAGTGATCCGTACAGGCTTCGACCCCCACGCAATCGCGCTATCCAATGCCGGCAGCGGTCTCGCGAACGCTGGACCGACAGCGGGCCGTGAAGAGTGGGACCACTTGCGCACCGACGGCGCGTTCCATGCTGTGCTGTGGGTCGCCGAATGGCCCAACGGACACGTCGCGGCCGACGTACTGTGGCCGGTCATCTTCCCCTCCGGGGTGAACCGGACGTTGAGCATTTTCTACCAGCCATTCACCCGTGCGCAGTCCGAAAGTGCGATCCGAGCCAAGCACTCCGAAATCGTGCAGAGCTCCTGGTTGAAGGACAAGCTGGGCCGCATCGAAACCTTGACCGATTCCAAGGAACTCGATGACGTCCTAGCCCGGGAGGCTGAACTCCTGCAAGGCCACGGCGAAGTCGCGATCCTTGGCATGGTCACCGTCACCGCAACCACTCGTGACGAACTCGAAGCCGCCGTCGCCACCGTGCACGCCGCAGCAACCCAAGCATCCCTTGATCTGCGCCGCGTGTACGGGCAGCAGCTACAAGCATTCACCGCTGCAGCTCTGCCACTGGGTATCGAAGTGGTGTCATGAACAGCCACGACAAAAGTCGACGTGAGCTCGACTCTTCAGTGTCGTGGACCAGTCCCGGTGCACCCGCTGCGGGAAGGTCGCATCAAGGACGCGACGGCACAAGGTTCGCACTCCCCGGGTTGCGAGTGTCCACGGCGACAGCATCGGTGGCATATCCGTTCCTTGCCCAAGCACCGCTCACCCATAAAGGCACGTTCCTGGGCACGAACCTTGGAACGGGGGCACCTTTCTGCTTTAGCCCGTTCGAGTTGTATCGCGACGGGCTGATCACGAATCCGAACATTCTGGTGGCCGGTGAGATCGGCTCGGGCAAAACCAATACCACCTGCGCCTTGACGCTTCGATCCATTCCGCTGGGCTACAAGGTCGCGGCCGTGGATGCGAAATCTGACTGGGCAAGGTTCGCCTGCAGCTATGGCGGCACCGCCATCAGCTTGGGACCTGGTCGCGGCAATCGACTCAACCCGCTGGACGTCTCGGATGCGTTGCTGCGTGCTCGCATTGATGCCGAAGGCAACCCCATCGACGCGCAAGCGCTGGCGAAGTCCGCCCAACTGCGACTCCTGGAGGGGTTGATTGAGATTCGCCTCGAGCGGTCACTGCACGTCGATGAAAAGACCGCGGTCGCTCTAGCACTCGAACAGGCACTCCACACCACCGGCGGTGCACCGATCTTGTCCGACATCGCCACAGCCCTAC
This sequence comes from Actinomycetota bacterium, assembly GCA_030684515.1. NCBI lineage: Bacteria > Bacillati > Actinomycetota > Actinomycetota bacterium. The sequence goes on along the minus strand of JAUXVJ010000021.1, from coordinate 7,457 downwards.
GCGATCCCGACCCTCTCCTGGCGCGAGAGATCGCACGCACGGTTCAGGAGATGCTCGACGCGGGCAATCAAGCCCGTTGGGCATTCGATGGGCTGCTGTCCACCGTCGCTAAGGATCTGTTCGACGGCCCATCCACAACAAGGTTCGATTCAACCGCGTCCATCGTGGCAATCGACCTGTCTGATCTCTACAACGACAACACACACTTGTCGATCGCGTTCACGTGCGCATCAGCTTGGATGGAGGCCGCCTTGTCCACTCCGGGCAATGGGCAGCGATTCGCCGTGTACGACGAGGCGTGGCGAGTGCTGTCCCATGCGCACGGCGCGATCGACAGGCTCCAACAGCAATTCAGGCTCGCACGCTCATGGGGACTGTCTAACGTGCTGGTCCTGCACAACTTGCGCGACACCCTCAACGTCGGTGACGCCGGCAGCGCGGAACGCAACAAAGCCGAATCCCTCCTAGCGCTGGCTGGCACGAAAGTGATCGGATACCAGCCCGCGAAAGAGCTCCCCGCCACCGCAGCTGCGCTAGATCTGACCACTGCCGAGGCGGAGGTAATAGGCAATGCCTCGCGGGGGGAGTTCCTCGTCAAACTCCAAACCACCCTGGGGGTGCGCTCCTACCGGGTCCGAGTGGATTTGCATCCGTACGAACTTCACTGGTGGGACACCACCGCCGGCATGCAGGCCAACACACAGGCGCCTACCGAAGACGCCGCGTGAGGGCGCGCAGTGCGCCTGGTGGTGGGTCGTTCGCGATCGAGAAGGCCGTCATAGTTGCTTTGGCCGCCTTCACAGTCGTGTTCGTTCTCATCCATGTCACCGCAATGGGCATCGCGACAGTGATGGGCCTCGCGCCGCCAACGTTTTCTCCCGCACGTGCCCTTGGAGTCGTTCGGTTGCAGCCATACGCCACCGGCATCCAGCCCGGAATACACCTGCTACTCATCGGCATCACGCTGATCTGTGTACTCGAAGCGATGCGCCGGCTCATTCGCTTGAATGCGAACCGGGCAGCCTCCATCGCGCAGCGTGCCATCGCGTTCGACGCCCGAGCCGGTTGGGCAACCGCCGCAGCTATCCGGATGTCCGCATCAGTCAAGCAGCTCATGACGCAGGCGTCACTACTGCGACCACAGTTGACTCACCCTCAACCAGCCGATGTCGGCTACCTGCTGGGCACCAGCAAAGGCCAACCAGTGTGGGCATCAGTGGAGCGCAGCATCCTGGTCATTGGTCCGCCCGGTTCCGGTAAGGGCCTGCATATTGCGATCAATGCAATCCTGGACGCACCAGGCACGGTGATCACCACCAGCACCAAACCCGACAACTTGAAAGCGACCCTCACCCAGCGAGCCAAGCGCGGGCTGGTCGGTGCGTTTGATCCGCAAGGGATGCTCGGGCCACACTTTGAGCACTTGGTTGCCTGGGATGCAGTCGCCGGGTGCGAAGACCCGATGCGCGCCGCAACCCGCGCTGAGGCACTGGCATCCAACACTGGTATCGGGGAAGCAAGCGACAACCGGATCTGGCGCGGCCACGCGAAAACGGTCATTGAATGCGTCTTGCACGCCGCCGCTCTCCAAGGTCACGGCATTGAAACTGCGTACAGGTGGATGCAAACCGAACACGCATTGGAGACTCCACTGGAGATTTTGGAGCGTCACCCGGATGCCTGTCTGACCTGGGATGACCGCCTACGCGGCATCGCGAAGAATCCCGACCCGAGGTTCGTCGGGTCGGTGATGAGCGTCGTTGCATCGGCAATCGCTGCCCTGGCCTTGCCGACGGTCCGTACGGCACTGACTCCGTCAGCAACGAGACCGGCAGTTACAGCTGAACAACTCCTCAATAAAACCGGCACCCTCTATTGCCTGGGCACCGACCGTGGCGCGGCCGCGGCAGCAGGGCTCGTGTCCGCGTTAATTGAGGACGTCGCGTACGTCGCCCGGATCACTGCAGCCCGTTCGCCGGGTGGGCGGGTCGATCCGCCGGTGTTGTTTCTGCTGGATGAGTGCGCCAACGTTGCACCTATTCCGTCATTGCCGGCATTGTTGGCTGACGGCCGCGGACAGAACCTCACGGTCATTCCCATCTTCCAAGCCCTCGCACAGGTCCGTTCCCGCTACGGAGACCAAGACGCATCCACCGTGTTCTCGGCCAGTCAGATCAAACTCATCCTGGGTGGAGCAGATAACGCGGACGACTGCCGGGACCTGTCCGCGTTGATTGGGGAACGCGACGACTGGTACTCCACCACCTCCCGTTCAGCCAATGCGCTTGGGCTCGATGCAAATGCGTCAACGAGTACCTCGCTGCGCAAAGTCCCGATCCTTCCCCCCGATGCGATCCGATCAATACCCTTCGGTTCCGCAGTCATGCTGCTTTCACAGGCTGATGCGTTCCCGCTGCGCATGCGCCGCTGGACTGCCCGACCCGATGGCGACCTCATCGTCCGCCAACAGCAAGCACTTGAGGATGCGATCCTGCGCGCCAACCAAGGGTTGCATCCATGAGCTGCCAAACCAGCACCATTGTTGGGTGCGAGGCATGACGATCCAATCCCCCATCGAGCACACCATGCGCACCCCGATCGAAACCGTGCGGGCTCTCCAGGCGCTCAAAGACAGGCAAATCCAGGACCACGCCCGCCCAGGTGAGGGACATCCAACCGAGCCAGGTGGTCCGGTGAATTGGCATGCGATGAACGACGACGAGTACGAGGAATCCTGGGGCGCGCTGTGTGACTTCCTGGCGTGGGCGCTGCCGCACTGGAACTTCACCACCGACCAGGTTCCCCACTTGTGCTGGTGGCAGCATCCCGACATAGTCGAGGAGTTCACTGCATGGTGGGGGCTATGGCAGGCATGCGTCCGCAACCCTGCAGCCGGAATCGCAGAGCAGACAAGTTTTCAAGAGCGCACCTTCGCGCTGAAACAGCGCCTCGATCACACCTACCGGGGGCGCTGTCGGCAATCGCACCAGCCGTCGGCAACTCTGGAGATCGCGTTACCAGACCTTCAGCAGGGTCAGGCGATACCCATCCCCGAGCGCTGACGCTCAATCTCCGGCAGCATGCGCAGCGGCAATGGTGTCCCCATTGCGGCGTGCGCGCTGACGCTCTCAGAGAACCCGCGGCGCTGCATCCGCTCGGCCGTCATCGCGATCACCGCATCGCGGCGTGCATCAGGACCAGCAGCCATCAAGGTTGCCAACTGTTCTCCTTCGGCGATGTCAGCAATGTTGACGACGGCCAGGACGTCATCGCGGTGTCGAGTGAAGGCAACGTAGGCGCTCGAAAGGTCGCGATCAGGCCCGACATCGATGACCAGGGAGTTCACCGTTTGGCCCTGAAGTTTGTGCGTGGTCATGGCATATCCAAGACGGCTGTTGCGAATGACCTGGGTCGGCGTCAGTTGGCCCGTGCGCAACTCTCCCGCGTCGGCGTACTGGAGTTGGATGCCCTTGTCGTCCACGTGCGTGACGAGTGCACGGGTGCCATTGGTCAAGGATCGACCGGCACCGCGAGCGATGTTCTTGATGATCACGATCTGATCCCCCACTGCCAGGGTTCGCTGCCGCCCGCGGTCAACGAACGTGCGGTCGGGGCCGGTGATCCAACCGCGGCGGCGTGCTTCATTTCGTGCCAGGTGGTTGAGGATCTCGACTTGATCGTTGCGATCCGATTCAAGCCCGGTGGAGCTCAGCCGCTCCATCGCCGTCACGCAAGAGCCGGCCCGCATTGCCCAGGCGGAGACCAAGACTCTTTCGGCCTCTGTCTGGCTTCCCACCACAATGAGTTGGCCGGCATCGGCGAGGCGCATGAGTGCCTGCTCTGCGTTGCCATCGCGAAGAAATACAGCGCATTCGCGGCCAACACTGGTGCGCTGACGCAGGTTTTGGGTCAGTTCCGCACCAGGACGGGTGTCATGAAACTGTCGAAATAGCCCCGAGGGACCAACGGGTTGGAGCTGGCGGTGATCACCGATCAGCGTCACCGTGATGTGCTGGTCTGCGGTCCATTCAAGGATGGTGGCCATGTCCGTTGCCGGGATCATCGAGGCTTCATCGATCACCAGATGGTCCATTGTGGGGATCGCGAATCGCGCGCGGATGCGCTCGGCTCGCGCCCGATCCCTCACCATTCCTGATCCAGCTAGCCGGTCCATTTCTACCCGCACTGGGTGCTGTGGATCGCTGGCAAAGTCGATCCGCATCGTCAGCCACGTCACCGTCCCGGCCTGCACATTCGCCGTGTCCCGTAAGGCTTGTGCAGCGATCGCCGCAACGCACACACCGAACACCCGCTGGCCCTTGGACGCCAGGACAGTTCGGGCGGCGTCGATGGCGGTTGTTTTGCCTGATCCCGCCGCGCCAACGACCGTGGAAACCCGGTCAGATCCCGACGTCATCTGCCGAAACAACGCCGCCTGCCCCGGCGTGAAATCCCGTCCCTCAGCCGCCCAGCCACTGTCTTGGCGAAACACCTCCAACGCCGAATCCGCATCTAATGGGTCAAGTCGGTGAGTGTTGTCATCGAAGCCAGCGGTGAATGCTTCACACGCCCGCCGCTCGGCATCGGCGACTCGGTTGGACGCGTGCCGACGTGCTCCCACGCGACCACGGGCTTGGGTCGAACCGGTGGTGAATTCGCGTCCGATGACGGTGCCAACCATGTCGACCATCTGCTGCTCGGACCATTGGTGCGGAGCAAAACACCGCACCGCCGCTTCGATACGGGCCGTGATTTCGGCGCCCTTGTTCTCACAGACCACCTGCTCAACGATGCGAGCCCACGTGTCCTCATCCCACGCACCCGGCTGAGTATCAAGGGGGCTGACAGATGCATCGAACGCAATCTTGAGGTTCACGTTCGCATCGCGAGCGCGGTCGATCATGCGGGCACGAACCGCACCCCAGGACAACGTTTCCTCACCTTTCGTGCGGGTGATTTTGCGCTTGGCACGCGAATCCAGCACCTGCAATCGTGGGCGACTCACACCCGCTGGCTCATCATCCAGCGCCTCGCGGATCTCCGATCGGACTAAGGCCTGCGCCTGGGAAAAGAAATCCATGATCGCTGGATCGGCACCCGCGACTTCCCACTGCTTTGCTTCCAGATCAAACTCCCACCCGGTCACCAGCCCCCGCTGCGTGGAAAGAGCGCGGAGTCGACGCTCGAATTCGGCTTGGAACCACCACGAATGATTCACCAGATCCGAACCACCCGTGGCGATCGTCCGCTCGACCCCGTCCACGCACAGCACCCGGTTCGGGATCATCACGTGACCATGCAGATGCGGATCCAGCTCACGCGAATACGACTCAAGGCTCACCGTCGCGGCATAACCCATGCCCTTGATAGGCGCCGCCTTTTGCCCATCGCCCTCATGCCCGGTACGTCCGTGCGCGACGCGACGCATCAGCTCATCAGTGGCATCTGTAACAGCGTCATGCACAGCGCCAAGCCACCGCGAACGCGTGTCCGGATCAGCGACAAAGGCAGCCACGCTGAATGACTTCGGGCAGGTCAACGTCAGCTCATATCCGGCATTTCCGGTCACCGTCATCTGCTGCGATTGCTCCATCACCTGCTCCCAAATCGACCGACCAAGCGGCTCATCCGGCATAGTCAAGTCGATCGGCTTTCCGCCGAACTCTTGCGGCTCACCCGCATTCTCAAGGCCACGGTGATGAGCTCCCAAACGCAGCATCACCTCGGCTCGTTCAAGACGAAATGGTGGCGGATCGACTTCGCGGCCTTGTGCTCGCCACGTCTCGTGGCGTTCCCACGCGTGCTCGTTCGAACGAAGCAGAGATTCCGCGGTGCGGATGGCAACCGTGGCATTTCGACGCTCTGCAGACTTCAAAAGTGATCGAAGTTGAGCGGCAAGATTACGTCCAGTCCACACATCTACGAGTTCGATAGTGGCCTGTGCGGCTGCTTCCCGCAGTACAGATGCATAAGGTTCCGCTGCGATTCTGGCGTGACGGTTTCGCTCCTTTTGCACGCGAATTCGCTCCCCGGTTTGCCGGTCAATTCCGAACATCGCGTCACGCACAACCGGCCCATCAGCCGCTGTGACTCGCTCCCCCGGACGGTAAGCCAATCGCTCCGCCGTGGCCCCCGAACCAAGGAACCAGACCTCACGAGAATCAACCATTCTATCTCCAAGTCGATAGTCGACTTGGGCCTCTTGAACCTGCTTAGACATCGACTTCCTCGGCGAAATCCCAGCCAATCGGTAACCCACTTGTGCCGCCAAATCGGACCCATTGGCGAGCATTTGGCAGTGGCCGCTGCGCGCCACTTCAGTCCTTCGATCCAGCGCTCTGCGCGGAGGGGGGCATCGGGATGCCAGCCCGGGAGGTGTTCTCGTGGTTCTTGCTTGTGTGCTTGTCATCGTTGGGGATTACCTGTGGGTGAGTCATGGTCTGTGTCATGTCAGTGGTGACTTCCTTTGTCGTGTGATGAGCGTGATGAGCGTGCCTTGGGATTGGAGGCTTTGTTGCTGGTGTTCTCCACGGGATTTCCCCCGCCGTACCGCGCAAGTAACCGCTCGCCCAACCTGCGAGATCGCGCGATACCAAGAAGCTGGAAACCGTTGAACGAGGTGACCGGCTTTACGCCGACGCATGACCGAGAGGACGCCGAAGTGGGCAACGAGTTTCTGACCGCATCCGTGGACGCAGCGAAGGACCTTGAATCAGCGCAAGCCCGCCACGCGCAACTGGTCCATCGGTCTGATCAAAAACTCGAGGCAGCCCAGTCGCGTCGTGATGCCGAAGTTGCGTCAGCTAGACAAGTGGAAGCCAGAGCGTGGAAGCGGTTGATGTCTGTCCCAGGAATGACAGCCGCGACGGCAGCACGCATTGGCAATTCGACTTCCAACAAGGTCAACGAGTGGATCGCCCTAGCCGATAGCGACATCGAATCATGCAACTGACTCCACGGACATTGGCACTCACAATCGGTGCTTGCCTGGCGGGCGGGGTGATTCTCGGAACGGCAACGACCTTTGCACCTAATTTGGGATCATCCAGTCCAGGGTCAGGCGCCACACAGTTCGACGCGCAAGCTCTCGGCGATACTCGCGTGAGTTTTCCATCCCCCTCGTCGCCAGTGACAACATCAGCTGGAAATCCTGCTGATGTGCAAGGGTCAGCCCCAGCCGCCCCATCAGGTGCGCCACAAAGGGCCTCCGCAAGCCCGATGCCATCCTCGATCTCGACCGCGCCAACCCTGGCTGGTGCCGCGGGCTCGGACATACCAACTGCATCTGCCCGAACTCTTCAGCCACCCATACAACCGAAACCCGCGTTCACTGAGCAATCTCGATCAGCGCGCCAACAACACCCGATCGTCAAAGCAAGATCGCCGGCTAATACACCCACGCCGCTCAACGGATGGGCTCCCTCAGATCTTCACCAAGGCATCAACGATGTGTCTGC
>JAUXVJ010000020.1 GCA_030684515.1 Actinomycetota bacterium | reverse complement strand
GGTACGACGGAACTGCGTCTAGCGAATGAATCGCTCTGCGCTTCCACCAATAAGCAATGCGGGGCTGCTGCGCTGGGCTTGGCGGCAACTCACCAGCATGAAGACGGCGTTGATCCTGCTGTTCCTCCTCGCTTTGGCAAGTGTTCCCGGTTCCCTATTGCCTCAGCGAGGCATCGACCCGATCAAAGTCCGGGCCTTCATATCCGAAAATCCGACATGGGGTCCGATTCTGGATCGACTTGGCTTCTTCGATGTCTATTCCTCGCCGTGGTTCTCCGCGGTCTACTTGCTTCTATTCTTGTCGCTCATTGGGTGCGTCATCCCTCGTGTCGGCATGCACTTCCGCGCGATGCGCAGCGCGCCCCCACCTGCCCCTCGCATGCTGCAACGGCTTTCAGGGACGCGAACGCTCGAAGCGACCGCATCGACGGCTGACGTGCTGCAGACCATCGAAGCGGCGCTGCGCGCAGGACGCTGGCGCGTGGTTACAGGACCCCAAGACGAACCCCGTTGGGTATCCGCAGAAAAGGGCTACCTCCGCGAAACCGGCAACCTCATCTTTCATCTCTCACTACTGGTCCTACTGGTCTCGATTGGGCTCAGTGGGCTCTTCGGCTGGAAGGGCAACGTCATCGTCCGCGAAGGTTCCGGCTTCTCCAACACGCTGACTCAATACGACGCGTGGGGAGGCGGTCGTTTTGTCAATGCCGAAAACCTGCCGCCCTTCTTGTTCACTCTTGAGAAGTTCACAGCAGACTTCGAGCGAGGCGAAGTCGAACGGGGCTCTCCGAGGGCATTCGAGGCCGATATTTCCTTTCAGACAGCCCCATCGGAGCCACTTCAGAAAACTTTGATAGAGGTCAACGAACCGCTGGAGATCAACAGGGCCAAGGTGTTTCTCGTAGGCCACGGATACGCACCAGTCATCAAAGTGATCGACCGAACAGGCGCCACCGTGTTTAACGACGCCGTGCCATTTCTGCCGCAAGATGGAGCCTTCACATCCACCGGCGTCGTGAAAATCCCAGACTCCACGCCACAACTTGGGATCCAAGGTTTGTTCCTTCCGACTGCGGCTTTGGATGCAGTCCGGGGGCCGTACTCAAGCTTTCCAGCTCCTGACGATCCTGCCCTGTTCATGTCGGCTTGGAAGGGCGAACTCGGTCTGGACTCTGGAGCGCCCCAGAGCGTCTACCGGCTCGTGAAGGACCAGATGAAGCAAATAGGCCTGAAGCAACTGAAGCTTGGCCAAACGTGGGAACTGCCGGATGGCTCAGGCGCCGTGAGCTTCGAAGGCTACGAGCGCTGGGCCTCCTTCCAAATCGCCTTCGATCCGGGCAAGGAAATCGCGTTATTCTCGGCAGTGACGGCGATGTTGGGCCTGACGATGTCCCTGTTCATTCGTCGCCGACGGGTATGGGTGAAGGTCGTTCAGAAGGATGGCGTTTCGCTCATCCAACTTGCCGGAATCATGCGCACCTCCACTTTCGAGGATAAGGACATCGGCGTGCTTGCTGAGGACCTTGACCTTGTCGAGCAGGCCCTGGAATCCGCCGGCCAGGCGCACTCGCCAGATGCATCCGAGGAAGAATGGTGAAACCAGAGACAATGGCACAGTTGAGTAGTTGTCGTCCATGCTCGCCCTCGCGTGTGCCTTCGTGCTCAGACACTGGCGAAATTCCTCGGTGTCGACAGATTCGTTGGACTGACCTATTCTGCGCCACGACAATCGACCTGAGATCGCCAAGACTCGCAAACGTCCGGTGAACCCACGCCTCGCACTTTTGCTATGGCGCCCTCTCGCCGCTTTGGGCGGGGGCTTAGCGATGGCATGTGCGTTTCCACCACTTGCCTGGTGGTGGATCGCTCCAATCGCGATCTTGCTTTGCATTCTCTCTACTCGCAAGGTCCAACCTCAATGGGCCGCGGCCTACGGAGCAATTGCAGGAGCGGCGTTCTTCGGCCCCCTCCTCTCATGGATGAGTGTGGTCGGCATTGATGCCTGGATTTCACTCACTGCCATCTGCAGTGCATGGTGGATAGGTCTATTCGTCGCCCAATCATTTGCTCAAAGGTTTGCCTGGTGGCCAGTCGTTGTTCCCGCATTGTGGGTCGCCAGTGAGGCCATCCGCGGAGCCATACCACTGGGTGGATTCCCATGGGGCCGGTTGGCCTTCTCACAAGCCGGAGGCCCACTGTTGCCCTTGAACTCAATCGTTGGTCCGGCCGGCGTTGCCTACGCCTTGGCTTTGGTCGGCTGCGCCGTTGTCTACCTGCTCCTGGACAGACGCAGTAGACCATCTAAGGCGCCCACAATGGTTGTCGCCATCGGCACAGTGTCGCTGTCCGCACTATTTTCAGTCGGCTATGTCGCCATCAATGCTGTTGGCACCGAAGGTCAGGTCACTATTGCAGTCGTACAGGGCGGCGTGCCAGGTATCGGCCTGTCAGCAATGGGCGAAAAACGGGCCGTCCTGGCAAATCACGCGCAATTGACCCGCGCCGCGTTGCGCTCGCGCCCTGAGATTGACTTTGTCGTATGGCCGGAAAACTCCACGGACATCGATCCGTTTAGCGATCTCTTGGCCAGACGCCAGATCGACGAAGCAGTTCGCACAGTCGGAGCGCCAATTCTCGTCGGCGCTGTTGTCGATGCGCCCAATGACCCATCACGTGTAGCAAATTCTGGAATCGTTTGGGACCCAGAAACCGGTCCAGGCGCGAGATACGTAAAGCGACATCCCGTGCCGTTTGGCGAGTTCATCCCTTTCCGCCCGCTTCTTGGGAGTCTCCTTGATCGATTTCGACTCGTGCCACGTGACTTCATTGCGGGTGACACTCCAGGAATACTGGAAATCGCAGGCACCACGGTGGGTGACGTCATCTGCTTCGAAATTGCCTACGACTCAATCGTGCGAGATGTTGTCATCGAAGGCGCCCAGGTGATTGTCGTGCAAACCAACAACGCTACCTACTCGGGCACAGCCCAATTGGCGCAGCAGGTCGAAATGTCACAGGTCCGCGCTGTTGAGCATGGGCGATCGGTAGTCGTGGCTGCGACGAGTGGCATCAGCGCAGTGATCAATCCGAATGGCTCGATCCGATCAAGCATTGCGGCGAACGAATCCGGAGTGATTGTCGAACGCATCGCGTTGTCCAATCAACAGACGGTGGCCACTGCTTGGGCTCCTCGCATCGAATGGCTCCTTGTGGGCATCGCCGTGGCACCCCTTGCTTGTGTCGGTCTGTCGCGATTGCGCCAACAGCGCAGTCGGACCTAAGCAATTCGAGCTGAGCAGCCAATCGATCTTCGACAGGCCAAGGTCTGGAGTTCGTTGTCTAGGGCAGGTGGCGGCCAAGCCATTGCAGAGCGGGCCCCATAACCCGAACATGATGCAGCTGGTGCTCAATAACGAACTCCCGACCTTGATCCACGAAGCCGCGAACGAAAGCGCCCAAAGAGTTCAAATTCTCGTCGTGCGCCTGGCGAG
>JAUXVJ010000019.1 GCA_030684515.1 Actinomycetota bacterium | reverse complement strand
AATTCTCCGGGGCCCTTCGTTGTGCGGTGGTCCGAGCCTATGCGGAATGCGCCAATGCGTAGCGGCGGCGGTATTCGGCCTTCGATGTCTCGCTGACATCGACATCGGTTGCTCGCGCACGCAGAGCACCGACTGTGGCATCCTCCTTGGCAATGTGCTTGAAGGGATCCCAGCTGAAGAATCGCGCAACATTCTCGTGCGTGATGAGGTCGACCTCCTTGTCGGTGCACTCGCCGTCCTGAAGTTCCTTCCACAGCATCTCCGGTGAACGTGGCCAGGTTGAGTCCGAATGAGGGAAGTCACACTCCCAGGCGATGTTCTCCACGCCGATGCGCTTGCGATTGTTGAGTGCGCTCGGCTCAGTGATGTAGCAGGCCAGGAAGTTCTTGCGCCACACCTCGGTCGGTGTCATCCCGTCCGGCAATGAACTGAGATGGGTCCACGCATGATTGGTCATGTGTCGGTCCATCCGGTCCAGCCACGGTGGCACCCAGCCGAGTCCACCTTCACTCATGGCGATCTTGGTGTCGGGGAATCTCTTGAGCACGCCACTGAGCATCAAGTCGGTGGCCGCGATGGTGGAGACGAGCGCGGCAAGAATGATGATGTCATCGGCGAAGAAGTTGCTCATGTCGGCGAAGTCCATCGGAGATGGCCGCTGGATCAAGCCGAATCCGCCGCCGATATGGAGGCTGGCCACCATGTTGGTGTCCGAGAGTGCCTTGAACACCGGATCCCAGTGCCCTGACCTGAACTCGGGATAGCCCACGCCGTATGGAGTCTCGGGAAGGCTGATGGATCGGCAGCCCATGGCTCCAAGGCGATGAATCTCCTTGACCGACTCGTCCATGTCATAGAACGGGATCATCCCCATTGGGATGAACCGCCCTGGGTGGTTGCTTGGGTTCTCGCCGACGACCCAGTCGTTATGCGCCTGGAATGCAGCAAGCGCCAATTTCTTGTCCGGCAGATTGGCCAGGTGCGTGCCGGCGAATCCGGTGAACGTTCCGAACATCATGGAAGCGAGAACTCCGTTGGCGTCCATATCTCGCACTCGCAGATCCATGTCGTAGACACCGGGGCGAATCTCGGAATGATCAGTTGCATCCATGCCCCATTCCTCTTTGGGCCAGGAGGCAACAGCGTTGAGCCCCGCATTGCCGATTGGCAGGCCCTGAAACACCCATGCCTGGAGGTCTGGGTTCATCGGGTGAGCCGTGAGCTTTGGGGCGTCACTCATCATGCTCTTGGGAAAGTGCTTCTCAAACATGTCCAGCGGCTCAACCACGTGATCGTCAATGCTGACCATCACCATGTCCTTCATTTCCATGGGGTTTCCCTTCGGCGGCAGTAAGGAGGGCGTTCGTGAACGGTAGAGCGGACGACAGTTGCTCACAAGAGTTCGAGGTCTATTGGCACGCGGTGCGCACAGATGCACCTGCCAGAACGCTGACAATCAGGACATACTTCGCCGATTACAGGCGCACGCGTGCGGTTCCAACTGCCAGGCGATCGCCTTCGGCTTCTTGTGTCCATAGATCCAGCGAGACCGTGTCGCCCTCGATGCCGGTCACCGTTCCGTACGCGGTGACGGTTTGCTCACGAAGATTCGGATTGCGGTACTGCACGTCGATGCGAAGGATCGCGCCATCAGGCCCGATGAACTGCCGAAGCAGACTGTGCAGGTAGGACCACTGCAGGTTGCCCATGCCGAAGGCCTTCGGAAATCCTTCGCTTCGCGCAGCCTCATCGTTCATCGAGTGCGGAAGAAACTCGTCATTGATGCCCGCGTAGCGGTTCCAGTTGTCGAAATCCGTGCGCCGGGTGAAGGGCTGAAGTTGGTCGCCTACCTGTATTCGACTAATAGCAAATGCCGGTATTGATGGTGCGCTTGACGAGTTCATCGCGTTGGTTCGTCCAGGTACTGATTGATTGGGTGATCAGCATCAGTCCGTTGCGACCTTGCCGCTCGGTGTACTCACCTACAGATTTCACATCGGTGATGACATCTCCAACGTGCATGCGTACGCCATAGGTGCAGTTCATCCCGCCGTTGAGGCCAGCGCGGAATTTCCATTCGGGGAACCCGAGAGCGCGCTCGTTGATGCCGTGGCGATACACGACGCTGCTGTCGTCGCCCTCAAGCAGTGACTCATACGAGGCAGGTCCCCAGGCAAAGGGATCGAAATCCTCAGGTGCATATTCGGCGTTCATGAACGTCTGTGGTGCTGGTTCTGGCCAGTAGACAGCCATTGCCCACTTGCGAATCGCGGACGCCTCAATCGGGTAGCTCACCGAACGTGAGCACAAGGTGCCGTTCGCGTTGATCACCGTGTCATTGAGATACGTCTCGGTCATTGCCTTCTCCAGAGAATTGAAGTGTCAGAAATGCGAAGGGGCCATCACGCATTGCACGATGGCCCCTTCACCTCTGTCTGTCGTGCTACTTGCCCATCTTCACTTTGGCTGAACCGGGAGCAAGCTTGGTGCCCTCTTGCTGCTCGGTCCAGACATCCAGGCTGATGACATCGCCATCGACTGCAGTGACCACGCCCTTGGCTGTCACGGTCTGGCCCTTCACGTTGGGGCTGCGGAACTGCACCTCAATGCTGAGGATCTCGCCGTTCTCGCCGACCCAGCTGCGCAGCATGTTGTGGAGGTAAGCCCACTGCAGGTTGCCCATGCCGAAAGCGCCGCCGTTGCCGGCTGCCTCTCCGGCTGCATCGTCCATGTGAATAGGCACGAACTCGTCGTTGACCGCTGCATAGCGGTTCCAGTTCGCAAAGCCTGTTTCGCGGGTGAATGTTGGAAGCTCGTCGCCAACCTTGACCGTCATTGTCATTCCTCCTAGTACCGAATCAAGGTGCTGGTGGTCCGCTTGACCATTTCACCGTTCTGGTTGACCCATGTGGACACTCCACGGCTGAACAGCATCAGGCCAAGGCGGCCTTCGCGCTCGCTGTATTCGCCGACCGAGTTGGTTCCCGTGATGACGTCGCCGACACCCATGCGAACGCCGTACTCGCAGATCATCCCGCCATTGAGCATGAACTTCAGGCCGGGGCCTTCAATGCCAAGAGCCCGCTCGGAGCTGTCGGGGTCGTTCACCATGCGGCTGGGAAGCCCGCCGGTGAGCAACAGCTCATCCTTGGCAGATGCCCAGGCGAAGGGGTTGAACTCCTCTGGAGCTACAAGACGGCCGTGCACTGTCTTGGCTGCGGCTGCCGGGTCGGTGAATACGTCCGGTGCCTTCTCTGGCCAGTAGACCGCCATTGCCCACTTGCGAATATCCGATTCACTGATCGGGTAACTCGTGGAGCGCGACGTCTCTGTTCCGACGGCGGCTTTCATAGCCTCCGAGATGTTGCTGTCTGCCATGGCTTCCTTTCATTTGTCGGAATCTTGTCGATTCCCGACTCAGTCCAACTCTTCGATGAATGCTTTCAGTTGGCGTACGTTTCTGCATTCGAAAACAGAACTGCAGAAGGGTGCATATTTGTGGATGACAGAGTCACCCTCGCCCCAGCTGACTTCACGTTCGGGATTCAACCAGAAGACTCGGTGCGCGCGCTTGGCAATGTACTCAACAGTTTCTACTGAGGGCTGCCGATAGTTCGATCGGCCGTCGCCGAGGATGAGCACAATGCTGCGACTGTTGACCTGAGGCCCCCAGCGTTTTACGAAGGTGCGAAAGGCTGCGCCGTAGTCAGATCGACCGTCGAGCCAGATTCCGCCCTTGTTTTCGTCGATGCGCTGAGCAGCCTCGGCGATGTTGTTGGAGGTCTGCATGATCTCGGTGACCTCGTCGATGCCATCGACAAAGACGAAGCTGCGCACGCTGCGGAACTGGGAGCGGATGGCGAAGGTCAGCTGCAAGGTGAAGGTCGCGAAGGATGCGACGGATCCCGAGATGTCTGCAAGCACGATGAGTTCGGGCTTGGGTGGGTGCGGCTTCTTGAATGCCAGATCAACGGGGACGCCGCCGGTGGACATCGAGTGGCGGACGGTGCCCCGAAAATCGATCGCGCCGTGGCGACCGTGCGAGCGCTTCTGGTGCAGCTTCTGCGCCAGCTGCACCGGCAGCGGGGCCAGGGTCCATTCAAGGGCCTCGATCTCGGCGGTAGATCCGGTGAGGAAGTCGATGTCCTCTGGCAGTTTGGCTCGAAGCGACCGCGCAACGGCTGTTGCGCCGCGGTCGGCGACCAGCAAGGTTCGTACTGCTGCTTCAACCTTCTGCTGCAAGGTCTCTACCTTGTGGTCGGCATCGCTCTCAGCAATGCGCTGCCGCAGATCAGCCCCTGGAGTCTGGGGATCGATCTGCTCCCGCTCGATGAGCTCTTCGCGAATGCCAGGCAGATCGAGTGCTCGAAGTACGCGGAAGACATAGAGATTGCCAGCGACCTGAGCGCCTTGCTGCACATTGGCCTTGCGCGAGACGAACACCTCGACCAGTGCGTTGACCATGAGTTCGTCGTCCTCGGCCATCGCCTCCACGAGCATGGCGTGCAGCTCGTCGTCCTCAAGACCCATCAGCATGTCAGCGACGGTTGTGCCGCCCTCTGATTCCTGGAATTCGATGTCGAATGCCTGGAGGCCGGAGAAGAACAGGTCAAAGACCGTGTCGAAGGCCTTCATGTGCTCAATGCGCTTGACCATCGTCGCGCACAATGCGGCCTTGACCTCCTGGCGGTTGCCAATGTCAATGACCTTCAGCGCCTTGGCCGCGTCAATGTGCTCGGTGGTCGACACCGGAATCCCGATTGTTCGCAGTTCGCGAACCAGACCCTCAACTGTTGAAAGCATGCTGCCTCCGAGCTCGGCTTCGGCTTATGCTCGCGCCATGTCCGCTCCGGTTGTGCTGGTCCATGGTTTGGGTTCTTCCTTCGATCACAACTGGGGGGTGACCGGCTGGATCGACATTTTGGAGTCTGAGGGCTTTGCGGTTGTCGGTCATGAACTCCCTGGCCACGGTGCCGCGCCCGTAGCTCCCGGCGGTGAGGCTGAAGCCGCGCAGCGCCTGGTGACCCTGGTGACCGAGAAGGCGCCGGTGGTGGGCATCGGATTCAGTGCTGGCGCTCGACTTGTGCTGCGTGCCGCTATTGCTGCGCCCGAGGCCTTCGACAAAGTTGTGCTGCTCGGTATCGGCGATGCCATGTGGAAAGAACGTGAGCAGGGCAGTGGCCAGATGCCGGACCTCGTGTTGCAGTTGCTGGAGACCGCAGGCAACGACCGGGCTCTTGTGCAGCAGTATGTCGAGGGCTTCAGTGCGATGCCGCCACTGAGTGAACTGTCGAAGCTGACGATGCCGACTCTTGTGGTGATCGGTGAGCGCGACATGGTGGGACCGGTGGATGAAATGGTCGCCGCTATGCCCAACGCGAGCGCACTGGTGCTGAAGGGTGTCGATCACTTCTCGACCACCTCCAACTTCACATGCCAGGACGCCGTGCTCCGCTTCCTTTCGGAATAGCGTCTTTCGGAGTAGCGCACTTCCGGTCGGCTCATGCGCCGGTCAGTTCCTCAGTTGCCTTGTCAATGTCGGCTTGGTGCTTCAGGAGCACCGACAGATGCTCGATCACGGTGTCCGTGGTGACGTCCTTTTGGCCCTGCAGCACCAGAACTCGGGCCCAATCCAGGGTCTCAGATACCGACGGGCTCTTCTTCAAATTGAGATCACGCAGGGTGCGCACAATGCGAGCGACCTGCTCCGCGAGGTTCTCAGTGATGCCGGGCACCGCAGCCAGAATGATCTCGCGCTCACGCTCGACGGTGGGGTAGCCCACGTGCATGAACAGGCAGCGGCGCTTCAATGCCTCTGAAAGGTCGCGGCTGTTGTTGGACGTGAGCACGACCATCGGGTGCTTGCGGGCAACGACCGTGCCGAGCTCAGGAATGGACACCTGGAAGTCG
The DNA here is from genome assembly GCA_030684515.1 of Actinomycetota bacterium. Classification (NCBI taxonomy): domain Bacteria; kingdom Bacillati; phylum Actinomycetota; species Actinomycetota bacterium. The sequence continues at coordinate 40,733 of JAUXVJ010000019.1, read as the reverse complement.
GAGAGGATCTCCAGCAGCAGCGCTTCGGTTTCAATGTCGAGACGGTCGACTTCATCGATGAGCAGTACGACGTCGTCCTCGGCTTGGATCGCCTCCAGCAGTGGGCGATGCAGCAGGTATTCCTCACCGAAGATGTCGTCCTCGATCGCGTTCCAGTCGGCAGCGGCCTCTTGGCGCACAGCCTGAATGCGCAGCAACTGCTTGCGGTAGTCCCACTCGTAGAGCGCACGGGACTCATCCAGGCCTTCGTAGCACTGCAGCCGAATGACGCGGGCGCCCATTGCGCGAGCAACGGCCTTGGCGAGCTCGGTCTTGCCGGTGCCTGCTGGCCCTTCGGCGAGCAGGGGCTTGCCGAGCAGGCTGGCCAAGGAGACAACGCCTGCAATGTGCGGGTCAGTCACATACCCAACCTCTGCCAATCTGGCTGCGGTTTCCGTGATGTTCGGAAAGGTGGCAACGGCCGTCGCCATGACCTGAGGGACGGGGTTGGACGAGGCGGACATGAGGCTCCTTTGGGCACAATTCCTTGCGACAAACATCTCGTACGGGTTGTTCGAGATCGGTTGACAAGGCCTGCGCCGAGTGGTCGTATTGCGAACTAGGTCGAATAGGCAGATATTTATCACCTTTCGGGCCTATCCGTAGTGCATTCATGATGTTAGTGGTCAGCCACACAGTGACCGCCGCAGAGTTGGGGAGTACATGTCAGACCAGAACGAATCCGTAGAGGACTTCCGTGCCCGCGCCAAGGCCTGGCTGGAGGCTGGCGGCCTGCCTAAGCGCAAGGATCCCGATGCGCATGAAGTGCGAGCTGCCGGAGAACCTGAGCATGAGACTGATGGCTTGGAAATCTGGGAGCGCAATCGTGAATTGCAGAAGACGCTCTTCGCTGGCGGTTTTGCAGGCATCTGCTTCCCGAAGGAGTATGGCGGCCAAGGCCTGAGCCGTGCACACCAACTTGCATTTGACGATCTGACGGTCGAATACGAGATGCCGCTGCTGCTCAACGTGCCTTCGCTATCAATCTGCTCAGCCATGATCTTGGACATGGGCACCGAGGAGCAGAAGCAGAAGTACGTCCGAGGCGCCATCTCCGGTGAGCTCATCTTGTGCCAGTTCCTGTCTGAGCCAAGTGGTGGCTCGGATCTTGCAGGTCTGCTCACCCGCGCCCAGCGTGACGGCGACACCTACGTCATCAACGGTCAGAAGACGTGGAGCACAAACGCCTTCGCCGCCGACTACGCCACCTGCCTGGTGCGCACCGACTGGGACGCACCCAAGCATCGTGGGCTTTCGATGATCATCGTGCCGGTGCACGATCCGGCAACGCATCTCAACCGATTCCGCATGGTCAATGGCGCCAACGAATTCTGCGAGGAATTCTTCCAGGATCTCGTCGTGCCTGCCGAGAACCTCGTCGGCACCGAGAACGACGGCTGGACTGTTGGACAGCGTCAGTTGTTCTATGAGCGCCAGGCAGTCGGTGGTGGCTCTGCTTACAGCAGTGGACGAGCACCAGACCGTGGTAGCCGCAGTGGCCTGTCGATCGAAGAGCTCGCCCGCTCGGTAGGCAAGGACAAGGATCCCGCCACTCGTGAGCTCGTGGGCTGGGCACACGCGCAGGACACCGTGAACCACCAGCTCATCAAGCGGATCACCATCGGCATGACCTCCGGCGAGTACCCGGCCATGGCAAGCACGATGATGCGTCTTGCGCACGCTGAGATCCCGCAGCAGAAGATGGACATGATGCTCGACATTGCCGGCGACCAGGCCGTCACCGGCGTTCCCGAGGGTGATGGCTTCCTGAAGAGCGTCGGCGTCTCGTACCTCATGCGACAGGGCGCGAGCCTTGGTGGCGGGTCATCGGAGATGAGCCGCAACATGATCTCCGAGCGTGTGCTGATGATGCCTCGTGAATACGCGGCGGACCGTGACGTTCCATTCAAGGACGTTCGCCGCGGCCGCTAGTTCGACCCTTCCTGATCATCGACCAATGCCCGCAAGGGTGAACAACTTTCTGAGGAGTCCGCATGGACCTGGAACTCACTGAGGACCAGAAGCTTTTCCGCACGACAACCGTGAAGTTCTTGGAGAACGAAGCACCCATCGAAAAGGTGCGCGAGTTGAACAAATCGGGCGAGGGTTTCCCGCGCGATTTCTGGAGCCAGGGTGCTGAGCTCGGCTGGGCAGCACTGCTTGTTCCTGAAGACCTAGGCGGCGGCAGCATCTCCGGCGACGGTTTCAAGGATCTCGCCATCGTGGCCGAGGAGTTCGGTCGCCTGACCTCGCCTGGCCCAATCATCGCGGTCAACGTGGTCATCGCTGGCCTGGTCGAGGGTGCAGCATCGGGCCCGGATCACTCAAGTGAGATCGAAGGACTCATGTCCGGCGAGAGCATCGGAAGCTGGGCGGCCTATGAGCCCAATGCTCAATGGGATCCGTTGAACCCCAGCACCACTGCAGCTGCCAATGGTGGCAACTACGTCATCACCGGTGTGAAGGATCGCATTGAGGTTGGCGCAGAGGCGGATGTGTTCCTGGTGTCGGCCAAGACCGACGCTGGGATGGCCTTGTTCCTGGTTCCTGCGGATGCTGCTGGCGTGACTGTTGAGGCTGTTGACTCACTGGACTTCGTTCGCCACTACGCGACGGCCCGCTTCGACGGCGTTACCGTGCCGGCCGAGGCGATGGTGGGCTCAGTTGCCACTGCCGCTGACATCACCGAGCGGATGTTCCAGGTTGCTGTCGCACTGCAATGCGCAGAGACCAATGGCGCAGTCGACAGGGTCTTCGAGTTCACCGTGCAGTGGGCCTTCGATCGCTACTCCTTTGGTCGCCCCTTGGCCTCCTACCAGGCGCTGAAGCACCGCTTCTCTGACATGCGCACCTGGCTTGAGTGCTGCATGGCCACAACCGATGCTGCGGTGCAGGCGGTCAATGATCGTGACCCCGAGGCTGGTCGCCTCGTCAGTGTGGCCAAGGCATATGTCGGCACCAAGGGAGTGCAGATCGTTCAGGACTGCGTGCAGATGCACGGCGGCCTGGGCGTGACCTGGGAGCACGACATTCACCTGTACCTGCGGCGCGTGATGGTGGACCGTCAGCTGTACGGCACTCCTGCCGACCAGAAGCGTCGCATCTCAGATCTGATTGGTCTGTAGTCGACAAGCGCACAACGTCAATGGCCGCCAGCATTTTGCTGGCGGCCATTGACGTTGTCTGAGATGGTGATTAGCGAATGAGCGCTCGCAACCCTTCAATGATGCAGTTGAGTCCGAACTCGTAGTCAACATCGGTCGAATAGGTGCGGTGCCAGTAGTCGCTGGTCGTCACAAGATTCGGATAGTCGGTGCCGATAGCGGCCATCGCTGCCGGATCATCGATGGGGAACATCTTCAGATTCGGGTCCTCGCCGCGCAGTCGCACCTGCCGAATCTTCTGCACTGTCCCGGTGGTGTAGGTCGACATGGCCTGGTACCCACGGGTGGCATCCTGCGGGCTCAGTCCGGCATCCATGAGGATGCCGACTTCGCTGTTCAGGCGCGCCATGAAGTATCCGCCTGGAGCGATCATCGACACGTGCGTGTACATCACCAGAAAATCGCTGATCACATCGTTGCCGAGAAAGATCCTGCGCATATCGGTGAAGTAGCGGCGAAAGTGCTCGTCCCAGGGCAGCCCCGCATGGTCGGGCAATCCTTGAAGGAACTCATCTGAGACTTGCGCAAGCATCGCCTGCAGGAGTTCATCCTTGGTATGGAAGTACCAATACAGACTCGTGACACCAACACCCAGTCGCTTGGCCAGTTTGGGCATGCTCAGTTCGTCGAGGTTCTCCTCGCGACACAACTTGAATGCCTCGGCCAGGATCACTTCCTTATTCAGCGATCCGCGCGGATTGCGCTTGCGACGGATGGGGACCTCAAGGGGTATCACCTGAGGATTTGACATCATGTGACGGGATTCTTGCACGTTGAGTCTGCTCATTGGGTACGTTCGACTCGGCCGGTTGGTCGTGGCTCATTTATGCTAAAGTTATAACTCATTGTGTGACTTGAGTGAGAACCTGGTATCCCCACGCAATTGACCCTCAGGGAGTGGACTTTCATGGAGTCGGACATGGTGTTGCGCCTGGTTGTTGGGCTTGCACTGACCATTGGAATCTTGGCTTTCGCGGGTCGTCGCCTGCTGTTCCTGGTCAAGCTGGCTCGAAGCGGAAAGCCGGCAACCGGGCGTCTGAGCGATCCCACTGCGCGCGTTCAGGCCGAGACAGTTGAAGTCCTTGGCCAGAAGAAACTGCTGAAGTGGACCATCCCGGGCATTGCTCACGTATTCGCCTTCTGGGGCTTCCTGGTTCTTGGTGCCACCATTCTTGAGGTCTACGGCGCCTTGTTCATCGCTGACTTCGCCATCCCTGTGGTGGGCCACTGGTCACTGCTTGGATTTGCCGAGGATCTCTTCGGCCTGCTCGTCCTCGTCGGCATCGTGATCTTCGCGATCCTGCGCCTGACCAACAAGCCCGAGGTCAAGGGTCGCTTCTCGCGCTTCTTCGGTTCGCACACCACTGGCGCCTGGGTCATCTTGTTCATGATCTTCAACGTGGTCTGGACCCTGTTCCTGTATCGGGCAGCGCAGTACAACGTGTCGCTTTACACGGGTGAAGAGCACTTCCCATTCATGGACGGGGGCGCCTTCGTGACTGAGTGGGTGGCCTCCTGGCTCTACCCACTCGGACAGACCGCAAATGAGATTCTTGAGGTCGTCGGCATTTGGCTGCAGATCGCGGTCGTCCTGCTCTTCCTGTTGATCGTGCTGCACTCCAAGCACCTGCACATCGGTGCCGCACCGATCAACGTCTTCACCTCGCGTCGTCCCAATGCACTTGGCCCGCTACTGCCGATCATGTACGACGGCAAGCCACTGAACTTTGAGGATCCACCAGACGATGCACTGTTCGGCAAGGGACACATCGCTGAGTTCACTTGGAAGGGCTATGTCGACTTCATGGCCTGCACCGAGTGCGGTCGCTGCCAGTCGCAGTGTCCAGCCTGGAACACCGAGAAGCCCCTGTCGCCGAAGCTCATGATCATGAACCTGCGCGACACCATGTTCGCGCAGTCTGAATACCTGTTGGCCGCCAAGGGCAATCACCCAGGTCTTGGCGAATTCGACGACGCTGCGCTGGCCGCAGTGAGCCCTGAGGTGCGCGCCCAAGTCGAGCGTCCCTTCATCGGTTCGCGCGAGGGCTCGGAGCATGCAGCTGAGGATGGCTACACACCTGACGGCCACCGCACCAGCCATCCTGATCTGCCGATCATCGATGAGGAAGCACTCTGGGCCTGCACCACTTGCGGTGCCTGCGTGAATCAGTGCCCGGTTGACATCGAGCACATCGACCACTTCATCGACATGCGTCGCAATCAGGTGCTCATTGCCACGGACTTCCCGGCAGAGCTCAACGGCTTGTTCAAGAACCTTGAGAACAAGGGCAACCCGTGGGGCATGAATGCCTCGGATCGCAACGCCTGGATCTCCGAGGTGGACTTCGAGGTCAATGTCTTTGGCGCCAATGGCGAGGACACCATTCCCGATGATGTCGACTACCTGTTCTGGGTCGGCTGCGCTGGAGCATTCGAGGATCGCGCCAAGCGCACCACCAAGAACGTCGCCGAATTGCTGAACATGGCTGGCGTCAACTTCATGGTGCTGGGTGAGGGCGAAACCTGCACCGGGGACCCAGCGCGGCGCGCCGGCAACGAGTTCCTGTTCCAGATGCAGGCTGCCCAGAACGTTGAAGTGCTCAACGAGATCCAGGCCAAGAAGATCGTTGTGACCTGCCCCCACTGCCTGAACACTCTCAAGCGCGAGTACCCACAGCTCGGTGGCAACTACGAAGTTGTCCACCATTCAGAGCTGTTGGCCGAGCTCGTCAAGGCAGGTCGCCTGACTCCGGTCAACAAGATTGATCAGACCGTGACCTATCACGATCCCTGCTACCTGGGCCGCCATAACAAGATCTACACGCCTCCTCGCGAACTGGTGTCTGCTAGCGCAGAGAAGGTTGTTGAGATGGAGCGAAGTGGCGACAAGAGCTTCTGCTGCGGAGCCGGTGGTGCCCGTATGTGGATGGAAGAGCGCATCGGCTCACGTGTCAATCAGAACCGTGGCGATGAGGCTATCGCCACGGGAGCCAAGCGGATCGCCGTGGGATGTCCGTTCTGTTCAGTCATGCTCAATGACGCGGTCACAACACGCCAGCAGGACCCGGCCCGGGCGATTGGCGTTGAAGTGGTTGATATCTCCACACTTCTGCTTCAAGCATCAAAGTCCTAGCATTATCCAGTTATCCATCTGAACGCTGCGCGGTTTCCAGCCGCACTCGAAAGGAATGACTCGTGAAGATTGCTGTATGTGTCAAGCAGGTCCCAGATACTTGGGCTGAAAAGAAGCTCAAGGATGGCAGCGGCATTCTTGACCGCGAGTCGGTCGAGGGCGTCATGAATGAACTCGATGAGTACGCCGTGGAAGAAGCGCTCAAGATCACCGAGGCAGATGGCGGCGGCGAGGTTGTCGTGGTTTCCATGGGCCCAGAACGTGCCGGTGAAGCCGTGCGCAAGGCATTGAGCATGGGCGCCGACTCTGGCATTCACCTGGTTGATGACGGCCTGGTCGGTTCAGATGCAGTCGCAACCAGCTATGCCCTGGCCAAGGTGCTCGACGGCCGTGGTTTTGACCTCATCATCTTCGGATCTGAATCAACCGATGCACGCATGAGCGTTGTCCCTGCAATGGTGGCCGAGCGCTTGGGCCTTGCCCAGCTGACCTTTGCCAACAAGGTTGAAGTTGCCGGTGGCAATGTCACCATCGACCGCGTGACCGACAACGGCATTGAGACCATTTCGGCTGCCGCCCCAGCAGTCGTGAGCGTCGTTGAGAAGATCAACGAGCCTCGCTACCCCTCCTTCAAGGGGATCATGGCCGCGAAGAAGAAGCCGGTTGAAACCCTTTCCGTGGGTGACGCGGGTCTTGACGCAGGCCAGGTCGGCATTGGTGCCGCATGGTCCACGGTCGACAGTTTTGCTGCACGTCCCCCGAAGGCTGCGGGCGTCGTCGTGCAAGACGAGGGCAACGGTGGCGTGGCCATCGCTGATTTCCTTTCCGCGCAGAAGATCATCTGACGCTCACCACATTTCCCTGGTTTTAGAACTTCGAAGGAGTCGTTTCACATGGCAGAGGTACTCGTACTGGTAGAAGCCGCTGATGGTGCGGTCAAGAAAGTCACCACCGAATTGCTCACACTTGCACGCACCGTTGGTGAGCCAAGTGCTGTTTGGATTGGCCCGGGCTACAGCGACGCAATCGCTGCGACCCTAGGTGAGTTTGGTGCAGCAAAGGTCTATGTCGCCGACGGCGCCCAGTACATCGATCACCCAGTAGCACCCAAGGCTGAGGTGTTGGCAAAGCTCGTGGCCGATGTGTCACCCGCGGCTGTCATCATCGCGTCGTCGGCTGAGGGCAAGGAGATTGGCGCTCGCCTTGCAGTGCGCACCAACTCCGGCATCATCACCGATGCTGTCGGCCTCAGTGCCGACTTGATCGCCACTCAGAGCATCTTCGGTGGATCAACGGTTGTGCAGTCCAAGGTTTCCTCGGGCACCCCGATCATCACGATCCGTCCGAACTCCACTGGCCCAGTGGCAGCAGCTGGGGCGGCTGCACGCACAGATGTGTCGGTTGATCTTTCGCCGGCGGCAACCTTGGCGACCATCACTGGCCGTTCGGCAGCAGTCAAGGGTGGACGCCCAGAGCTCACAGAGGCAGCGATCGTTGTCTCCGGTGGTCGTGGCGTTGGTGCGGCTGAAGGCTTCGGTGTGATCGAGTCCCTTGCTGATGCACTGGGTGCGGCTGTTGGCGCATCGCGCGCCGCAACCGACGCAGGCTGGTACCCGCACACCTTCCAGGTCGGCCAGACTGGCAAGACGGTTTCGCCTCAGCTCTACGTCGCCAATGGCATCTCCGGTGCGATCCAGCACCGTGCTGGCATGCAGACTTCCAAGATGATCGTGGCGGTGAACAAGGATGCGGAAGCGCCGATGTTCGAGCTCGCTGATTTCGGCGTTGTCGGTGACTTGTTCGTCGTCCTTCCGCAGTTGACTGAAGAGGTCAACAAGCGCAAGGCGTAGTCGACCGGTCCTATTCAAGAGCCCCAGTTCCTTTTTGGAATTGGGGCTCTTGCATTGTCCATCTCGCGTGCTCCCATTCGTCCCTAGGATGAAGCCGGCGAAAGGCGCTGGCAGCCAAGGAGGTCGTGATGCCCGAGTACGTCGCAATGGTTTACAGCAAGGACGTCGACTGGAGTCTGCCCGAGCATGCAGCGGAGATGGCTGAGTACGGCGCCTTCAATGAAGCAGCCGCAGCCGTACTGCGCGGTGGAGCAGCGCTGTACCCGACCGCCACGGCCACCACAGTGCGTGTATCAGGCGGAAAGGGCGGAGATGTCCTTGCCACAGACGGACCCTATGCAGAGACAAAGGAAGCACTGACCGGCTTCTTCATCATGGAGTGTGCTGACCTGGATGAAGCAATTGCCTTGGCAGCAAAGATCCCGGCCGCTTGGAACGGCGCAGTGGAGGTTCGACCCGTGCTGCCAATCATGTGAGGACTCCTCATTGACCCCCGATGAGTGGATCTCGCCCGCAGAGGCTGCTGAACGTGCGGTGCGTGCTGACTATTCAAGGATCCTGGCAACCTTGATTCGTATGACCAGAGATGTGGATCTGGCGCAGGATGCGCTGCAGGATGCCGCGGTACGCGCCTTGCAGACCTGGCCTCGCGATGGAGTGCCTGACCAACCGCGAGCCTGGCTCACGGTCGTGGCCCGAAGGTGCGCGCTGGATCGCATTCGGCGAGACAAGGCACGAGAGGGCAAGGAGGCCGAGTCCGTGTGGCTGCTTGAGCACGAAGCACCAGAGCCTGAGGCGTCGGTGGTGCGTGATGACCTGCTCCGATTGGTCTTCACCTGCTGCCACCCCAGCTTGTCGCTGGATGCTCAGGTGGCCTTGAGCCTGCGGACTCTAGGTGGACTGAGCACCAACGAAGTAGCTCGGGCCCTGATGGTGCCAGAGGCAACGATGGCCAAACGACTGACGCGGGCCAAGCAGAAAATCGCGCAGGCGCATATTCCCTACCGCGTACCTTCGGATGCCGAACTGCCTGAGCGGCTGCCGGCCGTGCTTGCGACGGTCTATCTGATCTTCAATGAGGGATACGCAGCCGCAGGCGGGCCCGATGCAATGCGCGCGTCATTGGTCGATGAGTCCATTCGGCTGGGCCGGCTCCTGCACGAGCTGATGCCAGACGAAGCGTCGATCTCTGGCCTCTTATCCCTCATGCTTCTGCAGGACTCTCGACGGGCGGCCCGCATCGACGATGCCGGAGCCGTTGTGCTGTTGGCCGATCAGGATCGAAGCCTTTGGCGAGACGAAGCTATTCGTGAAGGAGTGGAGCTCGTCGGCGAAGCATTGCGCAGAACTCCACAGCGCCCAGATCCCTACGCGATGCAGGCAGCCATCGCTGCCTGTCACGCGATAGCTGTCGACTATGCAAGCACTGATTGGGACGCGATCATCTCCTGGTATGACGTACTGCTCAGAATTGAGGAGTCGCCAACGGCACGGCTTGGCCGCGCTGGTGCAGTCAGTGAACGCGATGGTCCGCAGGCCGGACTCATTGAGGTCGACGCAATCACAAGCTTGGAGGGATATCCGTGGTGGCATGCATCGCGCGCAGAACTGCTCGCTCGCCTTGGACGCCTCGATGAAGCCGAAGCAGCAAGTCAACGTGCACTTGCGCTTGGCTTCAACGAAGCTCACGCGAGATTCGTTGGTCGCATGCGCGTAGTGACCTGAAAGCCAGGTGTGATCAGGCGGCGTTCAAGCGCACTGGAGCAGCAGTCTTGATGGTCTTGCCCTTGATCGGGTTGCATCCAACGAGCAGATTGCACATCTGACTCGCGCCCTTGGGCACTGCGAAGGTCACTGGCTTCTCCGTTGTGCTGTACACGATCTCGAAAGCCTCGCCATCCTTGACGAACTTGCAGGTCGTGCCCTTGGCCTTGCCTTTGCCCTTGGCCTCGGTGACGCAACCATTGAATCTGGCGCCCACGATCCAGTCTTCTAGAGTCTCAAAGGCCTTGGCTCCGGGGGTGTTGGTGAACATCTGAATTCCCCAAAGGTCGTTGTACGGCTCCCAGCGGTACCAGTAGACCCGCTCAATGTTCAGAGCAAGAGCGTCCAAGTATGTGCGCGCCACCCAGGAAGCTGCCTTGGTGCCATCGATATCAACATCGGGGTTCTTGGGTCCAGGTCCCTTGAGGCCGAAGTTGTTCTCGGTATCCCACATGGGCTTGACCGGAGCCTTGGCCTGCTTCAACACTTTCTGCCACGCAAGCGCCAGAGCCGCCCGATCCACGGGAGTGCCCAAGCTGGCTGGGTAGGTGTGAGCGGCCCAGACGTCGATGGGCCACCCCTTGGCGCCCAGAGCGGCAAGGAAGGCAGGGTAGAACTTCATGAAGGCACCACTCAAGCGAGTGCCGGTGCTTGGGGCAACCACGATCGCTGCGGGGTCGATTGCCTTGATGATGTCGTAGGCACGTTTGGTCAGATCGGCCATCTCTTGCGGGGATCCGGTGAAGAAGGTACTCAGATTGGCTTCATTCCACGGCTGGTAGGAGGTGATCTGCCCCTTGTAGCGGGTCACCACCGCCGTGACCCAGGCATTCCACCATTCAAGATTTCGGGGCATGCCAGCCGCGCCTGGCACGGGCAGCGCTTCAGGTGAAGGATCGTCGGTGGCCCAAGCCGGAGTACCGGAGAGCACCATCAAGATGTCGTTGGTTCCATTCTTCTTCGCGGTTGCCACCGCGGTGTCCAGCGCGGTCCAGTCGAAGACTCCTTGGGACTTCTCGATATTGGCCCAGCTGGTCTGGTTGTCCCAAAGACGCAAGGAGCCGATTGGCATGGTCGGCCAGAGCCCGTTCTCAGCGTTCTGCACCTGCATACCGAAAAGTGTCGCCGGGATGATCTGTCCCTTGGTTTGGGCAGCGGGTCCCGGAGAAGGGGCAGCTGTGGCTTGGGAGATGAACGCACCGGCGATCAACGCGGCGGTAATCATGGCAAGTGGGCGGTTCAGTCGCATAGTCGCAATGGTCGCATTCGAGCCTGTGAAGTTCCTGTTAGAACGCTAACGATTTGGCGTGGCAATCATCACTGTGACGTCGTCCTGCCAGAGGGCCGACTGCTCGCGAGCCTGGGCTAGGAGCAGTTCCATGCACTCGGCGGATTGGCCGCCGGATTTGACCCACATGTGCTGTGCAAGCAGCGAAAAGCTCGCACTTGGAGCGTGTTCAAGCAGGCCATCTGTGGCAATCAGCACTGCCGAATCCTCCGCGAGACCCACCTTCCCCAAGCGCCAGTAGCCGCCGAGGTCGCTGATGATGGGACCCGTGCTCGGGAGTTCCAGCGCGCCGTGTCTTGAGACGATTGCTGCATCCTGGTGACCAGCAGAGCAGTACGTCAGTGTGCCTCCCTGCAAGATCCCGATGAACAGGGTGAGGAACATCCCAGGCGCATGACGTCGACTGGCGAGTTGCGAGCAGATGACTTCTGGGGACTGGAGGTGCATCAATGCTGAAGTGACGAGGGTGCGACTTTCAAGAGCGAGCATTCCTGCGCTGACGCCGTGTCCGCTCACATCGGCCACGGCGAAAGCACGGACGCCGTCACCAGCGTCACCGGCCCACCACCAATCGCCAGCGATGACTCCTTCGATCGGACGGTGGTAGCCGATGATTCCACTGACCTCTTGATCGTGTCGATCAAGTTCACTGCGAACAGCGATGGTGAGCGGCGAGGACTGCGCGAGGGCTTGGTTGGCTTGATCACTCGCATCCTGTTCGTGAATCAGTGAACGGCGCAATCTCTCTGCATCGTGAGCAACCGCCGAGATTTCGCGCGGCCCTGTCGGCCGGATTGCGTGCGCGATATGTCGCGTACTGCGCTCAAGGTCCTCCCGCAATCCGATCAGCGGTCTGAGCACCCTGAAACGCAGGCCGAACATCAGGAGAGCCAACAAGGACAGGAGGAGCAAGGTTTCGATGACTGCGGTGATGCGCAGCGCCGTGTTGGTGTGATTCAGTGATGCACGCACCTGAGCGGCACCAGAATCCAACTGAGCAAGGCGGACCTCAGTTGTACGAACAAGCGCTCGCTCTGAATTGAAACTGGTGACGTGTGCGCGCTGCGGCTCAGCGAGCGTGATGGCCGAAGCTTCATCTGCAATCCAGGAACTTGCCTCCTTGCGGGATGCCAATGCCAATGCCATCAGATCTGGCGAGCCATCGGGCAGTTGCATCTGGCTCACAGTTTCCTGAAGGCGAGTAATCGAGAGTTCGGCCTGATGGTGAGTGCTTGGCATGGGACTCGACACGAACCTTGCTAACGCGGCACTTACGGCCAGTTCGGCTTGTAGCAGCTCTCGATTCATGACACGGGCGGGTAGCCAGAAGTCATGAAGTTCAGCTCGAGCGTTACGCGCATTGAGTTCGTCATCGATGATCAAGAACCCACAGACTGCAACAAGACTCACGCTTGCGACAAAGGCGCTGCGTGACCACGTCGTCAGACTCAGCACGACCACTCCCCCGAATGCGCAACTCTGTGGCAGAGATTACGTTGGCGTGAGAGTGAAGTCAGGACTTTGGTCCCCACATCTTTGGTCAGTTGCACCATTTGTCGCTACTACTGTTGCTGGCAGCCGAAGCTGGGAGAGGCGCAATGAACCTAGATCTGTCGCGACTGCAATTCGCGATGACCTCTATTTACCACTTTGTCTTTGTGCCCATCACTCTTGGGACAGTGTGGTTCGTTGTTGGATTTCAAACAGCATGGGTACGCACCGGTAATCAGAAGTATCTGCGGCTGACGAAATTCTTCGGAAAGCTCTTCCTGATCAACTTCGCCATGGGGGTCGTGACTGGAATCGTGCAGGAGTTTCAGTTCGGGATGAACTGGTCTGACTATTCAAGGTTCGTGGGTGATGTATTCGGCGCGCCGCTGGCAATGGAGGGCCTGCTGGCATTCTTCCTGGAATCGACATTCCTCGGGCTGTGGATCTTTGGCTGGGATCGGCTTCCCAAGCGTCTGCACCTGGCGACAATCTGGGCCGCGGCGTTTGGAACGCTGTTTTCGGCCTACTTCATTCTGGCTGCAAACGCGTGGATGCAGCACCCCGTTGGCTACGAGATCAGTGAGACCACCGGACGTGCGGTCATGAATGACATTGGTGCAGTGCTCTTCCAGCCTGCATCGGTTGCAGCCTTTGTGCATACGATCACGGCCGCCTTCGTCGTAGGTGGCGCCTTCGTGGCCTCTGTCGCGGCTTGGCATCTGGCCAAAGGCCGCGATGTCGATGTCTTCAGGCCTGCAGTGAAGGCAGGTGCCTGGGTGATTCTGATTGCGGCACTTGGCGTGTCCATCTCTGGCTCGGAGTTCGCAAAGGTGATGGTCAATGACCAGCCGATGAAGATCGCGGCAGCTGAGGGTTTGTACGAGACAACGACCAACGCACCATTCTCACTGCTCACCATCGGTGACCTGTCTGGCGACAGCGCAACACCGATAGTTGAGGTCCCTGGCATGCTTTCGTACTTGGCGACGGGATCTGTTGATGGCACTGTGCAAGGCATCAACAACCTGCAAGCCCAGTATGTGCAGGAATTCGGACCGGGCGACTACGTGCCGTATGTACCGATGACCTACTGGTCATTTCGAGCCATGATCGGCTTTGGGATGATCGCAATGCTTTACGCAGTGTGGGCTTTGTGGCGATTCCGAGGTGGACGTTCGCCTAGAAGCCGGGCGTTCGCATTCTCCACAGCTGTGGTCACGTTGCTGCCGCTAGCCGGAATCTCAGCAGGTTGGATCTTCACCGAGGTCGGCCGGCAGCCTTGGATCGTGTTCGGCCTTCAGACCACTGCCGATGGAGTGTCTCCCGTCATGAGTTCGGCGGACATTCTGATCTCCTTCTTTGGCTTCCTTGGGCTCTACATCGCCCTTGCCATTGTTGAAGTGCGATTGATGCTGAAGGCGATCAAGGCTGGACCGCCAGCCGAAGTCAATGAGGACCCTTACGGGGATCCGCCTCAGGATTCCGACAAACAGCTCTACTTCGCATACTGATGATGGCATTGGGGAACTGACATGGATCTGGTCACAGTCTGGTTCGTGATTATCGCGTTCTTCTGGATCGGCTATTTCGTGCTGGATGGCTTCGATCTCGGTGTGGGGATGCTGCTGCCGGTGATCGGCAAGAATGAGATTGACCGTCGGGTGATGATCAATTCGATCGGGCCGGTCTGGGATGCCAATGAGGTCTGGCTGATCGTTGCTGGAGCTGCCACCTTTGCCGCATTCCCGCTTTGGTACGCAACCATGTTCAGTGGCTTCTACCTGTTGTTCTTCGCCGCACTTCTTGCGCTCATCTTTCGCGGCGTTGCCTTCGAGTATCGAGGCAAGCATGACACCGCTGCTTGGCGAAAGGGCTGGGATTTAGCCATCGTCTTGGGTTCTGCTGTGCCAGCCTTCGGCCTGGGAGTCATCTTCGGCAATGTGATCGGTGGATCCATGCTGGAGTCGATCACGGGTGATGCATCGAATGCTGATTCGATCAACTACGTCGGCAGTTTCTTCGGGCTTTTGAATCCCTTCTCTTTGGTGCTTGGCGCAATGACGTTGACGGTCTTCGCAACGCATGGCGCCTTGTTCCTGGCATTGAAGACCTCGGGCGCTGTTCATGAAAGGGCACGCAAAACAGCCACGCTGGTGGGGCTGGTCGCCGCTGTCTTCGCGGTTGTCGCCTTGCTTTGGGCCCAGGCATTCAGTGATCGGGTGGTCGTCACACTTCCACTGGTGCTGATCGCGGCAGTGCTCTGGCTCGCAGGCCTTGGAATGAATCTCCGTGATCGCAACGGTTGGGCCTTTGTGTTGAGTGCCGGAACAATCCTGTTCGCTGTCGCTGCGCTCTTCCTTGGGCTCTATCCGAACGTCATGGTGAGTTCTGTTGATCCAGCATTCAACCTGACTATTGCGAACTCTTCGAGCCAGTCGTACACGCTCACCGTGATGACCATCGTTGCCGTGGTTATGGCTCCCATCGTCCTGCTGTACCAAGGCTGGACCTACTGGGTTTTCCGGAAGCGACTGACCAGCGAAATGATCCCGGTCTCTGCCCACTGAAAACTCAGCTCGAGTACCGGTCACAATGACCAAGTGAAACCAGTGGATGCGCGCCTGCTCCGCTACGCGCGCAGTTCCCGTGGATTTCTCGTTCTAGCCATACTCGTCGGCACAGCCATCGCGCTGGTGGTGATCGTTCAGGCACGACTGCTGTCCGGCGTGATCGTCGACCTCACATCTGATGGCGCGAGCTGGGCCGATGTCACACCCGCTGTGATTGCACTCGCCCTGGTCTTCGCTGTGCGTGCCCTCCTGCATTGGTTTGCCGAGACCACCGCTTTTCGTTCGTCAGCCCAAGCCAAGCGTGAACTCCGTGCATCGGCAGAGGCAGCAGTCTTGCGAGGCGGGGCATACGGCCCGGCAGGCGCACGACCCGGTGAAATGGCAGCACTGCTCTCCCGGGGCGTTGATGGACTGGATGCCTACTACGCGAGGTACCTTCCGCAACTGGTACTTGCGATCATTGTTCCGCTGACCATTGTCGGCGTGGTGCTCGGCTCTGATGTGCTGAGCTCAGTGATTCTTGCGATCACCATTCCGCTTATCCCGCTCTTCATGGCCTTGATTGGCATGTACACCAAGTCACGCGTGGATCGTCAGTGGCGAGTCCTGGGGCGGCTGTCCGGACACTTCCTGGATCTCGTGTCCGGCTTGCCAACGCTGAAGGCCTTCGGGCGCGCCAAGGCGCAAGAGCGGGCGATCCGAGGCATTGGTGAGGAGTACCGCTCCTCCACTATGGGTGTCCTTCGCATCTCATTCCTGTCGTCTCTGGCGCTGGAGCTTCTGGCCACCATTTCAGTAGCACTCGTCGCGGTAACAGTTGGCCTGCGACTTGCTGAAGGACAGATTGAGTACCGCACTGCGCTGTTTGTGCTGCTGCTCGCTCCAGAGGCCTATCTGCCCTTGCGCATGGTGGGCCAGCAGTTTCATGCTGCGGCCGAGGGCATGGGCGCGGCCGAACAGATCTTTGCCCTGATCGAGTCAGTGCCCAGTGAACACGACGCTTCGGGGGAGATAGGCGGGCGTTTGCGCGAACTGGGCGTCAGTGACGTGAGCGTGAGCTTTGACCGACATGAAGCATTGGCTGCCGTCAGTTTCCGCGCTCGTGCAGGTGAGATCACTGCGCTCGCAGGCCCGTCGGGTGCTGGCAAATCCACTCTGCTTGCCGTAATCATGGGACTGATCGAGCCCACCACCGGTCATGTGTGGGTGCAGACAGATGAGGTAATTGAACAAAGCTCTGTCGCAAGAGATCTGTGGCTGCAGCAAATCGGCTGGGTCCCCCAACAACCCCGGCTGGTCTCCTCGTCACTGGCCGCACAGATCTCCATTCGCCAAGCCGTCACTCTTGGCGCCCCGGCAGCGACGGATACTGCAGTGTGGTCCTCACTGACACAGGCAGGCGTTGCTGCCGAATTCTCAACAGATTCGACCGGTCTTGATCGAATCATCAGCGTTGACGGGAGCGGGCTGTCGCTCGGTCAGGCACAGAGAATTGCATTGGCGAGGGCGCTGATTCGACAGCCCAGGATCCTGATCCTTGATGAGCCGACAGCTGCACTTGATGCGCATAGTGAGAGTGCAGTGCTGCACGCTCTGCAAAGCGCAGCAGAGCAAGGTGCGATCGTGCTGGTTGTTGCTCACCGGCCGGCGATGCTGGCCATAGCTGACCAGGTTGTGTACATACCGGGACCGCAGCAATGACGATTGCAGCTGAACGCAGACTCTGGCAGGCCATGCGATCCCAACGCTGGGAACTGGCCGGCGCAACGCTGCTCGGGCTGATCGCATCCGCCTGTGCGGTCGCACTGCTTGGCACTGCGGCCTGGCTTATCGCAACCGCGGCCGGCGCACCTCCCATCCTGACTCTGGCGATTGCGGCCGTGATGGTTCGTGCCTTTGCGCTCGGGCGGGCAATCTTTCGCTATGCCGAGCGCGTGACGGGGCACGATGCCGCATTCCGAGGCCTGGTCGGGCTGCGGGTATCGGTGTACGCGCAGCTGGAACGTCTAGCACCGAGCGGAATTGCGCACTTTGGTCGCGGAGATCTGCTGGCTCGAGTCGTGGCCGACGTTGACACGGCCGTGGATCTTCCATTGCGGGTGGTGCTCCCGTGGCTGCAGGGCGCACTCGTCATGCTGGGCACGGTCGTCTTCTTCTGGTGGCTGCTGCCATCGGCTGCAGTGCTGATGCTCGTCGTGGGCCTTGTTGCCGTGATTGCGGTGCCGTTGCTCATTTCGCGACTCACCGCCAAGGCTGAAGCGCGACTGGCGCCGTTGCGGGGCGAGCTCTCGTCGTCACTTGTCACGGCTTTTGCGGCCGCCTCGGACATTGAAGCCTTTGGTGCACAAGGGTCGGTGGGCGAGAGGCTGGCGAGCATCGATGAGCAGTTGACGCGCCTGGGCCGCCGTGAATCCTTTGGTCTTGGGCTCTCCAGTGCCTTGATGACAGCCGTGCAAGGTCTTGCTGTGGTGGGAAGTCTGTGCCTGGTCGGACCAGCGGTGATCGAGGGGCAACTTGCTCCAGTGTGGTTGGCAGTTGCGGCGCTGCTGCCTCTGGGCGTGTTCGATGTGCTCGCTGTGATCCCAGGTTCGGCGATTGCGGAGCAGCGGGTACGCGCCGCAGCATTGCGCCTGGATGCGCTGAGTCAATTGCCCTCACCTGTGACCCAGCCACCCACACCGGAAACTCTTGTGGCGGGCTTTACAGGTGTGACGCTGCATCAGGTACGAGTGCGACTCGGGTCGACTGAGAGTGAGGTACTGGAGGACATCAGCTTCTCCATCGAGCCAGGCGAACACGTCTATGTCGTCGGACCAAGTGGCGCGGGAAAATCGACCCTGGTCTCAGTGCTGATGGGCTTCACTTCGTACATCGGATCTGTCACGTTCAATGGTCAAGAACTCAGTTCTGTTGATCCGGACGACCTGCGAACGCACGTGGGTCTGTTGGAGCAACGCGCGCACATTTTCGGAACGAGCATTGAAGAGAATGTGTCACTTGGGCGTGACGGTGCTGACGAGCAGCGCGTGACTTCCGCACTGCACGAAGCCCGCCTCACGACCATGCTCGCGCGGCTTCCCGAAGGTGTGCGCACAGCAGTTGGCACCTTCGGCTCGTCCATTTCCGGCGGTGAAGCACAGCGCATTGCGGTAGCGCGACTACTGATCGAACCGCGCCCACTGATCCTCCTCGACGAACCCACAGCACATCTGGATGCTGAGAATGCGGCCGGGCTCGAAGCACTGCTGCGCGAGGATTTTGCTGGGCAGAGCACTGTCACGATCACGCACAACCTGCTTGCCATTCCCGCCCAAGCGCGAGTGCTGGTACTTCAGCAGGGCCGACTCACCGAGTCGGGTAGCTGTGAGCAGTTGGCGGGGGCTGGTGGTTGGTTCGCTCAGCAACACGCTGCCCAGCGCGACTTCGAGGAGCTCGCGGAGAGGGCTATTCCGCAAGCGTGACCGTGGTTGTTGCTGCTTGAGTTCTAGGCTCTGGACATGTCGGTGTCGGTCGCGCTGCTTCAGCTCGATGTCTCAAGCGCGGAGTCTGTGGATGCGCGCGTGGCTCGCGTGCTCAACCTGATCCCGCGCGCGGCAGCAAATGCCGAGTTTCTGGTGCTCCCCGAGTTGTGGCACGTCGGAGCCCACGATCTGGATTCGATCAGGACACATGCGCAGTCGATCAATGGATCGCTTGCCCGTCAATTGAGTGCTGCCGCGCATGCGCAAGGAGTCTGGCTTCACGCCGGTTCGATAGCTGAACGCGATGCGACGGGTCAGTTGTTCAACACCAGCCTGCTGTTCGCGCCAAGCGGGGAGCTTCGCGCCAGCTATCGCAAGATTCATCTCTTTGGCTTTGATTCGGGTGAGAGTTCGGTACTGACTGCCGGAACTGAACTCGTCCAGACGCAGACGCCGCTCGGTCGCACGGGATTGAGCACGTGTTATGACCTGAGGTTTCCTGAACTCTTTCGCGCACTCGGTGCCGCTGGCGTTGAATCGCTGGTCATCCCAGCTGGCTGGCCGGCTGCCCGAATCGAGCACTGGAATGTGCTCCTTCGAGCCAGGGCAATTGAGAACCAATGCTGGGTGCTGGCATGCAATGAGGTCGGCTCACAGAACACTGCGGACGGCTCGATCCTGCTCGGGGGGTTCTCAGCGGTGATCGACCCTCTTGGGGAGGTTGTTGCTCAGGGGAGCGCTGAAGAATGTGTCGTCTTCGCATCGGTGGATGTCACAACTGTGCAAGACATACGAAATGCGTTTCCTGTGTTGCGCGACATCAAGCTGACGCCTGACTTCAATTCAGAAGATCAGACTTGAGCCCAATGACCACGACAGGTCTGGCGGACGGATCCAACCACTGAACAATGCGGCGCATGTCCGCGCGCGGCATGCTGACACAGCCAACAGTCGGCTCACCCTTGGATACGTGCAAGAAGATTCCCCCACCTCGCCTTGTATTGGTCGGCTGCTTTGCAACTCGCACGCCGCTGGCTGTCTTGGTGATGGGCCCGGTGGGCTCGTTGAAACTGGTCGTTACGACGTAGTCGTACTGCGGTCCCAGCTGCCACAGATGCTCGACGTACCCGCCGTACGAACGCCAGCTGCGATTGACATCCTGGAAGAGGTTGTACGTCGACGGCACCTTGGGGTTATACGTCCAGGCGTCATTTCGATCGATATGGATGTACGGAAGCTTGGCACCGGGATCGGGCAGTCGCCCAAACGCGGCATTCAATGCGTACGTACCCATGGGTGTAGTGCCAGTTGACTGTCGTCGTTGATCACCCGGCATCAGGCCATGTCGTCCAAGAAATGCTGTGGTCGAGGGCCCCACTTGCCGCCAGCCGTCTGATGTCCGCTCATATGCAGCCAGGGTGGCTGTTGTCGACGACAGACTCTTCGCAGTGACGAGCACGACTTGACTGCTCCTGCTCGTGCCCGGAAGGTCAAGAGTGTCGGCAGCAGCCACCGATGAGGAGCTTGCGTGGCCGAGCACTGCGATGACGCAACACGTCGCTGCTCTGCCAATCCAACGCCGGCTCATTGTTGACGTCGATCTCGTTCAGCCAGCCGCGCCAGCTGGTCGTTGTAGGCATTGAGTTCGAGGTTCCCGTCTCGATCTGCTTGTCGGTCATTCCGCTTGGCTTCTCTGTCGTCACTGCGCGCCCATTGAATCGAGATCACGATCATGACAATGAGTGTGGGAATTTCTGCCAAGGCCCAGGCTACTTGTCCGCCATTGAGCGAATCCTGCAGTAGGTCGGGTATCCACGGAGGGCGAACAATGCCGAACCACTCTTCAGCGAGCGGGATTGAGCTCATCATCAGCACGACCGCAAAGAATCCGTGCACTGCCAAGGCGAGGAGAAGCAGAAGCAGACGAGCCCAATAGGACAGAGGTCGCGGTCGTGGATCAATGCCGATGACCACCCAGTAGAACAAGTAGCCCGAAAGCAGGAAGTGCAGTTGCATGACGATGTGGCCGGTGTGGCTGCCCATCAGCCAACCGAATGCAGGCGTGACGTATAGCCCATAGAGGCCAAGGACGTACACGACAAACACGTAGAAGGGGTTGGTGAGAATGCGCGTGATCCAGCTATGCAGAAACCAGACCAACCACTCACGTGGTCCTCGCTCATGTCCGTGCGATGGACGCAGAGCACGCAGTGCAAGAGTCGCGGGTGCGCCAAGCACCAACAGGATCGGAGCCAGCATGGTCAATGTCATGTGCTGCAACATGTGCAGGCCAACGGAGACCTGTGCGTATTCAGAGATGCCCGCGTTGGTGCACCACACGACTACCACCAGGCCCAGCAGCCAGGAGATCGTTCGACCCCATGGCCACTTGTCGCCTCGAGAACGCAGTCGAGAAACGCCATAGATGTAGAGCGCGGCAGCTATCAGGCAGCCGACGAAGAAGAGCGGATCCAGACGAAATCCGAAGGTGACAGAACTGAAGGTGGGAGCGGGTGGGTAGGCAAAACCCAGGAGGCTCTCGCCGTAGGAGAGGAACTGCTCCTCGATGCGAGGCGGGGCAGATGATGCGAGCGCCACGCCGAGTGCGACCGCGACACCCATGGTGAACAGCTCAAGGCCAGCCACGCGAGCAAACACTGCGACGCGGGAGCTCGTCAGCGAATTGATCACGCGCTGGCGCATCACCCATGCGATGACTCCCAGAGCGACCAGAAGGAGCAGCTTGAAGATGATCACCTGGCCATAGCCGGTGGTGAATAGCTGGTTGACGGTATCCAGTCGGGTGTAGGCATTGCCGAGTCCACTGGCAGCGACCAGAACAAAGGCGATCAGCGCGATGCTGGAGAACTTCTGCACGGCCCTTTGAATGGGCATGTCTTTTCGCACAGCGTGAAGCGCCAGGGCGAACAGTCCGCCCATCCATAGGAAGGCCCCAAGCACGTGCGCGACTCCACTGGTGATCGCCATCGCGTGGTCACCGAGCCCGGCGCCGTGGCCGCCGAGGGAGGGAAGTGCGGCAGCGAGAAGTGAAAGGACCAGCCATCCCATGGCTGCACCTGTGGAAGAGCTCAAGAAGCAGCCGATCGCGACCACGATTGCCAGTACGCCAACGACGATCAGAGCGCGGGTAGCCGGCACTTCATTTGCGTACGTGGCGATCAGCTGCGGATTCAGCGCTTCACTGAGCGTCAGGCCAAGGACATTGGCAAGAGTGAAGACCATCTGTGCGAGCGCCAGAACCGCCCATGCGCAGGCTGCGATGCCGGCCCGCACGAGGTCTGTTCGCCCGGCTGGTGAGACCACACCGTTCTTGCCGGCGGGATCCAGGACGGCTGCGGCAAGCAGCCAGCCGATTGTGGCCAGAGCGGCAAGGTCGGTCAGGAGCCGAAGGATCGGCGAACCCCAGACCACAACTGGTCCAGGATCGGGCAGTCCAAGTGCTGGCACCTCATAGGAACCGCCCGCAATGACCAGCCCGACTGCTACGACACTGACCAAGGCCAGGACCAAGGCCAAGCCGAGCAAGCGGAGCGGTACGCGAGTGACAGGAATCGTCGCAGTTCTTGGGGTCATGCGAGCCTGGATTTCCACACTCTGCGACCTTACGCCGCAGTTCAGTCGGTGGGCCGCTCGGCTGGGCCTGTGCGCTTGTGAAGACTTGCCTGTGGGCAAGGCGCTCTGGGCTTGGGCACAATATGCACATGACCCGCCTCTGGCTGCACTCTGTGACGCCAATTGCCCCGCCGCGGTCTTCCAATCCGCGACTGGGAACCTTGCTTTACGCAGCCCTTGTCACCGGGAGCTGGGCCGGAATCCTTTCACTGGCGATCTACGGGCTTGGACGTCTGCTGGGTGTGCCCTTCGCTGTTGTGCTGCGGCAAGGCGAAGCAACAGTGCAGGTGCCTTGGTACTTCCCACTGCTCGTGCCGGTGCTGGCTGCGCTGCTTGCCGGCATGGCAACGGTTCTGGTGCTTGGACGTCGGCATGCCAGAGCAATGGTGTTGTGGGCGGGAGCCTTGCTCGCACTGGCAAGCCTGGTGCTGCCCGCGATGCAGCCCAGTTCTGTGCTCTGGTCCACGCGCATCTGGTTGCTGGTCATGCACGTGGTCGCTTGGTTCCTGATTGTTCCTCAACTAGCGCGCATCGCTGGTGACTCTGAGCCCTCCGCAAGTGAGGTCCGCGAGCTTGTGTCGCAGACTCAACAGCCTCGCTAGGGGTTCGCGTAGGGCAGAACGTGAGATTTAGCCCATAGTGCAGTGAGAGACTGCAGCAATGTCTCACGCCCAAGAGCATGGGCATCCACAACGCTGGTGGGTCCTTGTCGTTCTCTGTGTAGTGCTCGTGACCGTCACCATGCAGGTGTCGATCTTGAACACTGCACTGCCGACTTTGGTTCGTGAGCTTGGCGCCAGTGACGCTGAATTGCAGTGGATCGTTGACTCCTACATCGTGGTCCTTGCCGGCCTTCTGCTGACCGGCGCGGCAATTGGCGACAGGTTCGGCCGCAAGAAGGCATTGATTGCAGGTCTGGCCATCACCTTGTTGACGACCTCGGGTGCAGCGCTTGCGACAGATCCTCTTCAGTTGATCATCTGGCGCGCATTGATGGGGGTCGGCGCGGCTCTCACCTTGCCAGCGACTCTATCGATTCTCGTTGACGTCTTCCGAGAGGCAATGGAACGGCGAAAAGCAATCGCCTACTGGTCGCTGATGAACGCCATTGGCTCCTTCATCGGGCCCATCACCGGTGGATTGTTGTTGGCCTGGTTCAGCTGGCAGTCCTGCTTCCTTGTGAACCTGCCATTCCTCGCCGTCACGATCGTGCTGTGCATGCTGATGGTTCCCGATTCTCACGACCCCGACGCGGCCCGATTCGATCTGCTGGGCGCATTGCTGTCCACTGTCGCACTTGGGTCATTGATCTGGGCTGTGATTGAAGGCCCGAGCCATGGTTGGACCAGTCCGCCGATTCTTGCCGGTTTCGCCCTGGGAGTTGGCGCCAGCCTGCTCTTTGTCGTCTGGGAGAACCACACCTCGACTCCGATGTTCGAGATGTCCTTGCTGAAGAGCCCGCAGTTGAGCGCAGCTGCTGTGACCTTGACCATCGCGTTCATCGCCATGTCAGGCGCGATGTTCCTGGCGACTATCTCCCTGCAGTTGGTGAAGGGCTATTCACCTTTGCAGGCTGCCATCGCAACTTCTGGCCCGATTGTTGTCGTCAACCTGATCGTTGTACCGCGTGCACCATGGATCATGCAGCGCTTTGGCCTTCGCAAGACCATTGCCTTCGGCACCGCCATGACTGGCGTTGCCGCGCTGGCCATCACCACCACCTCCACGACATCGGCCTATTGGATGCTGGGACTCGGCTTTGCACTGATGGCAGTTGCATTCAGCGTCTTCATGCCTGCAAGCACCGAGGCGATGATGACTGCGGTACCTCCGGAGCGTTCCGGCGGCGCCTCTGCGCTCAACCAGATCACCAGGCAATCTGGCCAAGCCTTGGGCATCGCTCTGCTGGGTGGCATTGCCACAGTTGGATTCCAGGCGCGGTTCAGTGACAACGCCCCAGCTATTGAAAATGTTTCGGCTGAAGCGGTCACGCAGGCGGGTTCCTCGCTCTCAGCGGCCGTGCACTTGGCTGATTCCCTTCCGGAGGCCTTGCGTGGTCCTTTGCTGGACATTGCAGGTTCTTCGTACATCTTCGGCATGCGCCTGGCACTGGTCGTGGCCGCGATGCTCGCATTTGCTGGTGCTGCGTATGCCGTCATGGCAATTCCTTCGCGCATTACTCACCACGAAGACACCCCGCAAGCTCGCAGCGAGGTCGAGGACGTCGCGACCTGATACTGAGAGCAAGAGTGCACCTATGAGAGTGAGCACGCTTGATGGCAATTGGCACCTTTGTTTCGTTGGCACAGCCGAACTACCGGAAGTTCTTTGCCGGCCAGGCTGTGTCGCTTATCGGAACCTGGATTCAATCGATCGCCATGGGATGGCTCGTTCTTGAGATCTCCGGATCTGCAACGTCCATTGGTCTGGCTGTGGCCTTCCAATTTCTTCCGGTGCTTGTCTTCGGTCCCTATGGTGGCGTGCTCGTTGACCGATTCAAGAAGCGCAAGCTGCTGCTCATCACACAGTCACTTGCAGGTGTGCAGGCGGCCCTCCTTGCTGTGCTTGTCCTCACCGATCATGCGTCTATCGGGCTGGTGTTGGCACTGTCATTGATGCTCGGCTTCATCTATGTGCTCGATATGCCGGCTCGACAGGCGTTCGTGCGCGAAATGGTGCCGCCAGAGCTCGTACGCAATGCCATCAGCTTGAACTCAGTCGTCATCAACGGCGCTCGCATTGTTGGACCAGCAGTTGCTGGCGTGATGATCGCGACGATTGGACTGGGCTGGTGCTTTGCCGTCAACGCGGCGA
This sequence comes from Actinomycetota bacterium, assembly GCA_030684515.1. Classification (NCBI taxonomy): domain Bacteria; kingdom Bacillati; phylum Actinomycetota; species Actinomycetota bacterium. The sequence continues at coordinate 15,526 of JAUXVJ010000019.1, read as the reverse complement.
GTTTCATTGCGGTCATCGCTGCGTACGCTTCCATGAAGGGCGAGCTCCTGCTTCCCAGTGAGCAAGTGGATCGCGCTCCGGGTCAACTGCGCGAAGGACTGCGCTATGTCTGGCGCACACCTGATCTTCGAGTGCCACTGGTCATGATGTCGGTCGTGGGCATGCTGGCCTATGAATTTCAGGTCGTGCTGCCAGCCTTCACCGCAGAGACTTTTCACGGTGACGCTTTTGATCTCGGTGTGATCTCGGCTGCGATGGGTGTCGGAGCAGTCATCGGCGGACTCGTCAGCGCAACTCGTCAGACCAGCGGCATCAAGGCGATTGCCGTTGCCTCATTTGCCTTTGGTTTGGCCATACTTGTCGCGGCAGCGATGCCCAGTGTGATCTGGGCTGCGGTGGCCATGGTTCCGGTCGGTGCCGCCAGTGTCTGGTTCACCTCGGCTGGCAATAGCGCCGTGCAGTTGCACACAAGTCCACAGATGCGTGGTCGGGTGATGTCCTTGTGGACCGTTGCCTTTATTGGCAGCACGCCTATCGGCGCTCCGATTGTCGGATTGATCGCGGAGACGGCGGGGCCGCGATGGGCTCTTGCAGTGGGTGCCGCTTCGGCCTTGGCAGCCGGTGTATATGGCGCGCGTTGGGCTGCGCGCATGCATGCCTTGCCAACAGCGCCGCCCGCTGTCTAGTTCATCGCTTCCTTGTCATCGACACCTAGGATCGCCGACGTGCGCTCAGTGAATCGATGGACCGTGCTTGCCGTGCTGTCCGGTGCACTTGCATTGATCTCCTTGGACAACACCATCGTCAATGTGGCTCTGCCACGTCTTCAGCAGGACTTGGACGCCACTACTGCGCAACTGCAGTGGGTCGTTGATGCCTATTCGGTGATGTTCGCGGGAAGCCTGTTGATTGCTGGTTCACTTGGCGACCGATTCGGCAGACGACGCATGCTGGTCATCGGCCTGGCAATCTTCACCGTCGGTTCTCTGGCGGCCGCGTTGTCAGTCAATGCCTCTCAGCTGACTGTGTGCCGAGGCCTGATGGGCATCGGTGGCGCGTGCATCATGCCGTCGACTCTGAGTGTTCTTGTACAGGTGTTTCCAGACCGCACAGAGCGCGCACGAGCGATTGGCATCTGGGCAGCGGTGGCAGGGCTGGGTGTGGCCATTGGCCCCATCATTGGCGGAGTGCTGCTGGAGTACTTCGACTGGCAGGCAATATTTCTGGTCAATCCACCGATCGCGCTCGCACTGCTTGCTGCCGTGCTCATCCTGGTCCCGGAGTCGTGCGATCCGCAGCGACCTCGACTGGATCTCATCGGTGCGGCACTGTCTGCAGTCGGCCTCATTGCCTTGGTGGTGACGATCATTGAAATTCCGGATGCGGGACTGGGCACGTTCACATTGACTTCGGCCGGTGTGGCAATTGCATCGCTGGTCGGCTTCGTGTGGTGGGAGCATCACTCGCCACGGCCGATGCTGCCGATGCAGTTCTTCGCCAATCGGCTGTTCTCCACGGCGATTGTCCTTGTGGGCGTTGTGTATTTCGCATTGATGGGCGCGATGTTCTTCCTTCCGCAATTTCTGCAACTGGTCCAAGGTATGAGTCCCCTGGAATCAGGATTTGCCATGCTGCCCGGCGCTCTGGGCTTGCTACTTGCCTCGGTCGTGAGCCCTCGACTGGCCGAGCATTTTGGTGCGCGTCGCCTCGTGATGTCGGGCATGGCCATCGTCACCATCGGGCTTCTAGGCTTCAGCTCCTTGAGTCCAACGACCGCCTACGCATTCATCGCCTGTGTCTTCGGCCTGATGGGCATCGGACTGGGGCTGACTCTGCCGCAGGCAACCAATGCAGTGCTGGCCTCCGTGCCCACGGAGCGATCTGGCATGGGTTCTGCGGTCAACGATGCGGTCGCCGAGCTCGGTGGCGCCTTTGGAGTAGCCATTCTTGGAGCCACCATGTCGATCACCTACCGGCAGCACATCGAGGCCGAAATCCTCGCTGCTGGGGATCGCATCAGTCTCGTTCCCGATTTTGCGGTCCAGGCAGCGCGCGAGTCCTTGGCAGCGGCGTCAATTGCTGCGGGGCAGATCCCATCGAATGTCGCAGGGGTCTACAGCGAAGTTGCGGGTGATGCTTTTGTGTCAGGTATGGGGTGGGCGATGACCATTGGCGCGGTGATTGCAGCCGCTGGAGTAGTGATCGCGTGGCGCTACTTTCCAGCGAGCGTTGAATTAGTAGAGGAGTAGCACCCGTCACATGTCGTTGAGGACTGCTGAAGTCTTCTTCACATGCATGTAGTCGGTGTAGGCGTTGACTACCTCTTCGGGGTTGCCGCGCATCATCAGTTTTCCGTGATCAAGCCAGATGCAGTCTGTGCTCATGTTGATGATCGTGCGCAAGGCGTGCGAGATCAACAGCATGGTGCTGGAGTTGTCGACCAGTTGCTGCATGCGCTCTGTGGCCTTCTCCTTGAACACAGCATCGCCAGTGGACAGCGCTTCATCGATCAACAGGATGTCGGGGTCAAGGTGAACCGCGACACTGAAGGCGAGTCGGGCAGCCATGCCAGATGAGTAGGAACGCATGGGCATTTCGATGAAGTCACCGATATCGGCGAATTCAGCGATGCGCTCATAGCGGTCCTCGAGCTCATCCTTGGTCAGCCCAGCTGCCAAGCCACCCAGGATCACGTTCTCACGACCGGTGAGCTGGCGATTGAATCCAACACCCAAGGAGAGCAGTGTGCTGGTGCGCCCCACCACCTCCACCTTGCCGCGCGAAGGCGGCACGATGCCAGCCACCGTCCGCATGAGCGTGCTCTTGCCAGCGCCGTTGTGACCGATGATGCCAAGTACCGTGCCGCGATTGACCTGGAACGACACATCCTTGAGCGCCTCGACTGTGCGTACTGAACGCTTGCCACGGCCGAGGCGGACGATCGCCTGCTTCAAGGTTGGGCGCTTCTCAATGGTGGTCCGGTAGGTGACATCAAGATCTGAGACAGTGATGGCCACTTCGTTGGAGATCGAGCGGTGTGCGATCTGCGGGATCGGATCACCCATTTCGTCTTCCATCAGCACTCACCTCGATTCTTGGCCCGGGTCAAATTCGCACCGCAAACTCACGTTCGCGGGAGACGAAGTACAAGGTTCCGATCAGCAGGGTCCCAAATGCCCAGGCTGCTGAACCCAACCACCAGCTCAGTGACGGCATGACCCCGCGAGCGAGAGTGTCGGTCCATATGCCGAGCAGCGGAAACAGCGGATTGAAGTACTCCAGCTTCAGCATCCATGGCTGCAATTGGTCGGCGTAGTACAGCACTGGTGACAGGTAGAGCCAGATTCTGGTGGCGTATGGCAGGAACTGCGTGGTGTCACGGAAGTAGACCTGCACAGTTGCCATGAGCGCGGCAAGACCAGCAGCGAAGACGAAGATCAACAGGAATGCTGGGATTGCCATGAGTTGGACTGGGCTGAAGTGCACAGTGTTGAGTTCCACGCAGACGCCAGCTGCATCGCAGGAGACTGGATGAGGCCCGACAAAGGCGAAGTAGGTGAAGAAGGCCAGCAGAATGATGAGTGATGGCAGGAAGCGGAAGAAGGCTGTTCGCAATGCAGACCATGGCAGCAGCAAGAGCGGAAATGCCGTGTTGAGCACGAGACTGCCACCGCTCACTACAGAATTTGCGCCGGCGCTCATCGTCGCCGAGATGAAGTTGAAGGCGAAGAGCCCGGCAAGCAGGTGAAGAAAGAAATCTGGACCGCTATTGCCGCCGCGGATGATGTTGACGAGCAGGAAGTACACCGCAGCATTCAGCGCCGGGCTGATGACGAGCCAGAACTGCCCGAAGAATGTGTTGGTGTGAGCTGCGCGCATCGATGCTCGTGACAGTTCGATGGCAAAGTGACGTCGGCGCCACAAGGTGACGAAATAGGTGCTCAGGCGGGGCAGCCCGGCGCGATGAGGAAGGAAGACGTGGACTGGACGGTCCGGTGTCCCCACTCGTTCGCTCATCTATTGCCTACTTTGTTCATTGGGCTGCATACCTTAGAAGCCCCGCGCGGCCCATCATGCCCCGGCGCTGCAGCCCGCACGTGCACCGACTCAGGAGACAAGAGGGATCTGGACCCCCTGGTCGTGCAATTGCTCGACCATCTCGCCATAGACACGATCGATCTCCAAGGTGGTGTCGGAGTCGAACTGGGTGCGCCAACGTCCCACATGGGCATTCTCGGCGTTCACTGTCTCGTCAAACCATGACTTCATGCCAGGGTCCAGTGGCACGTTGAGGAAGTCACAGATGCGCTGCAAGGTCTGCTCGCGTTCGCGATCAACCAGATCCAGCATGTCCACGATGATGCAACGCCCTGGCGCGCTGGCCAGAGTTGCCTGATGAATCAGCAGGGTCCGCTTCTCCCATTGGCGCAGGGAGGCGAAGATCTCGTTCGGGCCAAAATTCTGCTCAACAAATGAGGCAGCCACGTCGCGGCCGTCGCGAATCATCGCAATGACCTGCGATTGTGGGTAGATCGGCTCGATCTGCTCCGAAATCCGGGCATTCGCCGGAGTGGTATCGACCCAGCGACGACCCTTGGCCTCCGCGGCAACCTTGGCCATGATGGCGTAGGTGAAGTTCTGTGAGGCTGCCACTGGATCCTTGCCGAACTCCGCGAGATAGGCCTCGCCGAGCAGATTAAGGTCCTCGATGCTGATCGAGGTGTGCAGTCCGATCTTGGCTGCACGCCAGAACCACAGGGTCTTGGTGCGCTCCAAGCACAGGCGCGCCTCACGCTTGGAGCGCAGACGCCGCCGCAATGGTCCCTTGGCCATGGTCAGCGCCTCGGCGACTCCGTGGTCATTTGCCAGGAACCTGATCTCTGGTGGATCGGTGAGCATCAACTCGGGATGGTGCCCAAGAATCTGTCCGAGAATCGTGGATCCACTGCGGCCAGTGCCACCTACGAGTACTGGATTGAGGCAGTCATTTGATCCCAAATTCACCCGCTGACCCTACTACAGCGCCGTTGTGAGACTCCTGACCAAACATGCGCGAGAGCGTCAGTGTGCAAGGCCTATCCTCAACCTTCATGGCGTTCTTCTCCATCATCGTTCCGGTGTACAACGTGCAGTCGTACATCCGTGCCTGCTTGGAATCGGTGCTTGAGCAGGACTTCAGCGATTTTGAAATTGTGGTGGTCAACGACTGCACTCCTGATCACAGTGGCCGCATCGTCGACGAGATGGCCAGCCTGGATCCCCGCATTCGACCCGTGCATCTGGAAGCAAATGTTGGCCTGGGCATGGCTAGAAACGCTGGCCTGGCCGCTGCTACTGGCGAGTACATCTTGTTTCTCGATGGAGACGACACATTCGCTCCTGGCTCCTTGAAGTCCATTGCCGACAAATTGCGGGCAAACGACTTGCCCGAGGTGTTGATCTACAACTACTCGCGCGTGTGGTGGGACGGCAGGCAGGCGGTCAGCTGGGGAGCCGAGTTGCTGGCCAATCTCTCAGTGGGTGTCTTCAGGCCGCAGGAGCACCGACGCCTGTTCAACCTGCTGCCGATCGCCTGCAACAAGGCCTATCGGCGAGATTTTCTGCAGGAACTCGATGTGCATTTTCAAACCGGCTTGTATGAGGACATTTCCTATACGTACACGGTGCTGCTCAATGCGCGCACTGCAGTTTCCCTGAATCGTGTGGTGCTGCTCTATCGACAGCGTCGCTCAGGAAACATCCTTGGTACGACCAGTCCCAGACACTTCGATGTATTCGCTCAGTACGACCGAGTGTTCGCTGAAGCTGATCGCATTGGTATCAGCGAAGGCATGCGTCGACACTTGTTCGACATCATGGTCAATCACTATGTGATCATCCTTCAACACGGCGGAAGACTTGCAAAGTCCGAGCGACGACGGTTCTACGAGCAGGCGACAGTCTCCGTCCAACGTCACACCCCGGAAGCTGAAGGTGATCACACTCAGAATCGTCCGAGCAATATTCGCGCTGGCTTGTTTCGCAAGAAGTCCTACCGCTCCTTTGCTATGTACAGCTGGGTCGATCAGAAGCGGGCGCCGACTCGTCGCTTCATAGGGCGCATCTATTGGCCGGTCCGTCGCACCTTGCGCAAGGTGCGTGCTGTCGGACGTCTGTACTACATCGTTGCGCGCATGCGACCCATGGATCCCAAGCTTGTGGTGTTCTCCGAATACTGGGGAAGCGGATTCGGATGCAACCCCAAGGCGATCTTCGACGCACTGCCCGAGGTCGCCCCCGACTTCAAAGCCGTGTGGATCATGGACAAGGACAAGGCTGCTCGCCTGCCGGCAGGCGTTGCTCATGTGGCTCCCAACTCCCTGAAGCAGTGGGTTGTGCTTGCCCGCGCCAAGTACCTCGTCAACAACGTGAATTTCCCGGGGGCCTTCGTCAAGCGCCCAGGTCAGCAGATGATCCAGACGATGCATGGCACTCCGCTGAAACACTGTGGCTTGGATGTCATGGGTCACGATGTGGCAAGCAATGCAATCGATCCCAAGCGGGTGGCTCCGCGCAAGGGAAACCGCGTCGTTGCAACTGACGCAGCGCGTAGTCGTCAGGAATTTGTGGACCTGCTCCGGCGCAGCGATAACTGGGATTTCGCTGTGAGTTCAAATCCATACTCGACAGAGATGTGGGGGCACGCGTATCCGTGTTCATACACCTGGCTTGAATATGGCTATCCGCGCAATGACGTACTGGTGAATGCGACTTCGGACGATGTGCAGGCAAGCCGTGCGCGCCTGGGCGTGAAACCTGATCAACAGGTGGTCCTGTACGCGCCGACCTACCGCGATGTTGAAGGCGACACTTCATTGCGTATCGACTTCGCAGACTTGATTGAGCACGTTTCGGAAGATTACGTGTTCATCGTTCGCGCGCACCACACCACGAGCCTGGGGCCGCGCATCAACGATCTGGTGGCCTCGGGCCGGGTCATTGATGGTTCGGCATTGCCGTCAATTGTCGATTGCTATCTGGCGGCCGACTTGCTCATCACGGACTACTCATCAGTGATGTTCGACTTCGCAGTGCTCAATCGTCCGATCGTGATATTCGCTGATGATTGGGAGGCATATCAGGAGGCGAGAGGGACATATTTCGATCTGCTTGCGAGCCCGCCAGGGGCCGTGGCGATCAATCAGGCTGAACTCGTCAAGGTCTTCGTCAACCGCGAGTTCCAGGACGCACAGAGCGCGCAGCGCCTGGCCGAATTTCGTGCCCGCTTCTGTCCCTTCGATGATGGTCAGGCCGCGCGTCACATCATTGAACGAGTAATGCTGGCCCGCTGATCGTCCCGTTGGGCATGCTGTCGGCAGTGCGGCAGCTCTCACCGCTGCAGCGCTTCATTGCCTCCAGCTGTGCGCGCAGTTGAGCGAGGATTGCCGGATTCGTTGTGCGCACAACGTTGTTCATTTCATAGGGATCTGTGCGCAGGTCGTACAACTCGACGTCCGTGTTCACGTATTCAACGTAGAGCCATTGCTCGCTGCGCAGCGCGTGAAAATTCGGCGCAACAATGCGTGAATAGTCAGGATCGCTTGGTTTGGTACGCGCCAGACTCTCTGTCAGCGTGGCAGTGCGCCAAGGCACATCAGTCTGGCCATTCAGCAGCGGCATCAAACTGCGACCGTCCACGTAGCTGGGAGTGTCTGCCTTGAAGATCTCAGTGATCGTGGGTCCCAGATCCACCATTGAAGTGGTTTTGCTGATGGTTGCTCCTTGGGCGATGCCCGGGCCGATGAAGATGGCAGGCACGACCGCGTCCTCGCGGAAGGCGGACTGCTTGCCGGTGGGAAGTCGATGCACGACTGCGTGATATCCGTTGTCGGAGGCGACGATGATCAACGTGTTGTCAAGATGACCGGAGGCTTTCAGCTGTGCGCGCAGAGCGTCATATGAGTCGGCTACAGACTCCGCAGAACGCAATCGCTTGCGCCACAACTCGTCGAGATTGGCCACCTGCCTGGAGGAGAGAGTGGGCTGGGCCTTCAGCCAGCTCACCTCATCCGTGCCCTTGGTGTTGAAGGAAGGTACTCGCGGTTGAACGCCGGTGAGATGGGTTTGAGCGTTCTGCGGTGCCACCGGAAAGGGCGTGTGCGGGTTGTAGCTTGCAAACTCCATGAAGAACGGTGATTGCAAGGTCGAAAGGTGCTGCGCCGCATCCAAAGTCAGTACGTCGTTCAAGAAATCACTCGGCCCTGATCCGTATTTCTCCAAGGTGCCATTGACGTTGAGGGTGTAGTTGTAGCCCTCGTAGGCTTGATTCCTTGATGTTGATGTCTCGAAGTAGTCCCAGCCCGGGGGGATGTAGTTCTCAGTTGGAGCATTGAGCGGAAAGCCGTTGAGGTACTTGCCGAATAGCGAGGTCTTGACCCCCGACTTCTGCAGCCACGTCGGCAGGCAATCGTTCTGCAGATCGCGTGCGTAGAACTTCTGCCACCCGCCGCCGGTCTGCGGCACATTGGAGATCACGCGGTGGTTATGCACGAATTGGCCGCGCATGAACGAGGTGCGCGATGGACAGCACAGCGAATTGGTCACGACGAAGTTCGTGAGAGTTGTTCCGGATTCTTTCAATGCTGCGAGTCGCGGGACCTGGTCGAAGACCGTCCAGTCCAAGTCATCGGCAAGCAGCAGGACCACGTTCTTGATGTCTGATGTCGATCCGATGGTTGTGGGTTCGGGTGTTGCCGTTGGAGCGGGTGAGTCTGAAACAGCTGGTGTTGCCGGGCTCTCACCTGGCAGTGCCTCACCTGCTCGTGCCGAATTGGAGAGTCCGACCATGAGCAGCGCGAAGACCGCCATGATCACGCCCACGGTGGTGAGCGCAGCCGTCGTGACCTCGACTCGCTTTCGGCCGTGGACCTCGGTCAAGACTCTGCTCCTGAAAGTGTGGACGGGATGGGCCAAGTGGCCGGTCGTCCAGAATACGTCAAGGCTGCGATGTCCCCAGCCGCACACGACTCGCTGTCGCGCTCGTCACATCTGTGTCAGTCATAGACTGTGGCTCGAATGTGGGGCTGACGGGCTGTTGGAGGAATGAATGACGCCGCAGGCCCTGCCATCTTCGAATACGCGCGAGAACCGCCGTGAGGATATTCAAGGCCTAAGGGCGCTCGCCGTTGGATTTGTGGTTGCCTTCCATGCTGGCCTGCCCCTTCCAGGTGGATTCCTCGGCGTGGACGTCTTCTTCGTCATATCTGGATTTGTCATCACAGCCATGCTCGCACGCGAATGGGTGCGGACGCAGAGTGTGAAGTTCTCAACGTTCTATGCGCGGCGCTTTCGCCGCCTCACGCCAGCGCTGGCGCTGCTGGTTGGCGTCGTCGTCGTGGTCTCCGCGCTCATTCAGTCGCCGATGGGCGATCAGCAGATTGCGGCCCAGACCGGGATCGGCGCTCTACTGCTCACCGCGAACGTGGTGATCGCAAAGACCACAGGTGGCTATTTCGATGCACCCGCAGCTTCGAACCCATTGCTGAACACCTGGTCGTTGTCCGTTGAAGAGCAGTTCTACTAGATTTTCCCGCTCTTGTTGTTCATCGGTTGGAAGCTTGCCAAGAGAGCCAACGCTCGTTGGATTCCAGCTGCCTTGGTTGGGCTGGTGGCCGTGCTTTCGTTCGCCATTGCCATGCTGGAGGCTCAGGGCTATCAGATTCCACTCATGCCAAGTTGGGTCAGCGGCTTCTACGGCCCGGCAAGTCGAGCGTGGGAGTTCGCAGTCGGTGCCTTGCTCGCACTGGCGGCCAGCAAGGTGGAGATCCGCCTCTCCCGCGTCACTGCGTTGATCCTCGGCTTCGCCGGCGTGATCGGTTTGGTTATCTCACTTGCATTAGTTGACGAACAGACCGTGTGGCCAGGGCCATGGACGATTCTGCCTGTCGTGAGCACCTTGCTTCTTCTTGCGTGCGGCATGCAGGGAGACAACGCGGTGAGTCGATTCCTTGGGCGATCGCCATTTGTGGCAGTGGGAAACATTTCGTACTCCTGGTATCTGTGGCATTGGCCGTTCATCGTCTTCGCCTTGATGCTGTGGCCCAGCACTCCGGGGATCGCCTTCATTGCTGCAGTTGCATCGTTGCTGCCATCCATTGCGTCGTACAACTGGCTCGAGCAGCCCATCAGAGGTCTCCGCGATGTCAGCAAGCCACGCATGGCTCGACTTGTTGCCTTCACCATGGTGCCCCCTATCGTCCTTGCTTTTGCTCTGTGGTCGGCTGCGGAGAATGGGTTTTGGAACCCGCGTGTGCAGAACTTCGTCGCTGCCGTCTCACCCATGCACGCTGGCAACGCGGCTGGCTGCAACAAGTCCATTGCGCCGAGCGAACTCAGACCAAATGCCTGTCTGTGGAACGCTGACGCAAAGGGAGCGCCGGTGTACTTGATCGGTGATTCACACGCCGATCATTTGAGCGAGGCGGTCATTGGAGCAGCGCAGTCAAGTGGTCGACCTCTTACCATCGCCACAGCAAATGCCTGCCCGTTCATTGACGTCCATTTCCGTTCGTCTGCGGCTCCCAAATCCAAGTGCCGTCAATTCGTTCAGAAGACTCTCACTTGGCTCAAGGACCAAGCACCTGGTGATGTCGTGCTGTCAAGTTCCAGTGTCTATTGGAATTCAAAGGTGTTCTCTGCGGGTTCGACGACCGATTCGATGACCAATCAGCGCGAGGCGAAGGGCGCAGTTCTTCTTGCCGGTCTGGAATCGACTGTCCGGCAGCTACAGGAGACAGGTCATCGCGTGATTCTTGCGCAGGACGTGCCGTACTTCGCTGAGCCCTATGCCTCTGATCCGCACCAGTTCTCTGCCATTGAACTTGCAAGTGGGTCGAACCTGAAGTCAGTGATGCCACTGGCTTTTGCGGATGCAAACCAAAAGGCGGCTCGCGCGGGGATTGCGGCTGCGGCCGCAGCCACGGGAGCCAAAGTCGTGGAACCCCGCATGTACTTCTGCCCGCAGGATCAATGCACAACGCAGTTGGGCGATCTGTACTTGTATCGCGATGACGGGCACATCTCCATCGGTGCCAGCAAGCAGTTGGTGCCGCTGTTCAGGAGAGCTCTCGCCGCGAATTGAGACGTTCAGCTGGTGATGTCGAGCTCGAGTTCCAATAGATCTCTTCTTGTGGATCGCGATGCCTGCATGGCACTTGCTGCTCGCAGTTGCGCCTCGACAGGATCCTGGTCTCCGCGCAGAAGCGCAGCTCCAGAGGAAACGGAAAGACCTTCGGGAGTAGCTCGTACCACGCGACGAAGTGTTTCCTGGGTTTCCTTCATCGATTCGCGCTGAACCATCAGGGCGAATCCGTCAGGTCCATAGCGAGCGAGCACATCGTTGGCGGTGAGCTCTTCGAGCCAGGCGATAGTCGCGGACACCAGCAGCAGGTCGCTGACGTGCTGGCCTCTTGCTGTTCGAAGTTGCTCGGCATTGTCAATATCAAGAATCGCGATGGTGAGCACGCCGTCAGCCAAGCGAGCGTTCGTCACATTCGTCTGGAGCTGCTCATCCCACGTTTGCTGACTTGGCAGTCCAGTGAGGAAATCCTTGCTGCGGTATTCAGCCAGCTTGGCAGCTTGGAGTTGCGAGGCTCGCAGCAGCAAATGCACACGCACGAGAACCAGTGCCAGCAGAATAAGAATCACCGGGACGAGCCATCGAAGAATGACGGAGCCAGTGATGAACAGTTCGAGCAGGACGATCGCTGGCACCGCCATCACGCTGATGCCGACGATGAGTTGCCTTGTGGTTGAGATTGCTCCTGATTCGGATGGGTCAAGAGGTTCGAATTGCCGCGCTCCAGGCGACAGTGCAGCGAGTGGAATGCACAGCATGGCGGCAGTCCACAGCACCTCCATCGAGCTGACAGGCGTCCAAACGGCGGCGAGGAGCTGGTTGTTGTAGATCAGGTCGTAGGCCAGAAACAGTCCCATTGAAGCTGCGAGCAGGGTGATCGCTGTGCTGCGCGCATGCGGAAGCATGAGCACTCGGACGAGGGCGGCCAACAGCACGAGATCCAGCAGTGGATACAAGAGTGAGAGCACGGTGGTCAAGTCCCACTGCTCAATGGAGCTCCACACCGGGGCAATGACGAATGCTCCAACAATGCCGGCAGCAGCCACGACCATGATCGAAATATCGATCCAAGCTGACAGATCGGCACCTGGATTCAGCTTCCGCGCGAGGATGAAGAGTCCGGTGATTGCAAAGACATAACTGACGAGGTAGAAGAGATCTGCCGTACCAGGAAATGCGGAGACCTTGAGTATCAGTACCTGATAGTCGTAGATGACGTCGCCAATTGCCGTGAGGATCAGGAATCCGCCAAGCCAGAACCACACTGATCGAACACTCTTTGGCAGTCCAAGAAAGGTGAGCACGAAGATCAGGCTCGCGAGCAGCCCGGCGCCACGGGCCACCATGGAACGCTCGATTGAGTCCACGGGAAGCACAGCTATTGCCACCAGCACGATGGCACTGCCAGCCAGCATCGCCCACCACTGTGGTGAGAGTCTTGGTTCCCCCGAAAGCTTGCTCACGCCCCCAGAGTAAAGGTTTATCACCGGCCTCGCTGCCAGGGTCAAAGTGCCGCCAGATTCATCGCAAACCGGCGCACTTGGGTATAGGCGGTCATCGATGGGGAGAAAGCGGGATCATCCATGACCTAGGAACCCCGTGGGTGAATTGCGCGTCCAAGGCCTTGTTGGAAGCACAGCCTGCACCTATGCCCGCACCTGAGGAGTTCATATGAAGGCTCTGCTCCGCCCTGCGGTCGTGATTCCGACAGCACTCGTCGCGGTGCTGGTGTTGTCAGTGGGCATGTACCTCTTTCAGCCCTGGAAGCTTTTCACCAATACGACGGTCAATGAGGCCTCGCCGCTTGCAGCCAGCGCACCGGCGATCGCGCCCGCCACGGCATCGCCCACGCCTGAGCCGTCACGTTCTGCGCCTCCCGCCAAGCCAGCAGCCAAGGTGCTGGCCAGTGGCACCTTCATCAGCCATGAGCATGGAACGTCGGGAGTTGCCAAGGTGATCGGGCTGCCCGACGGCTCGCGAGTCCTGCGCATCGAAAACCTGGACACCAGCAATGGTCCGGACCTGAAGGTCTGGCTCACCGATGCCCCGGTTATCCAGGGCCCAAGCGGCTGGTTGGTGTTCGACGATGGCGCATATGTTGACCTCGGAGCGCTCAAGGGAAACAAGGGCAGCCAGAATTACCGGATTCCGGCCAAGGCAGACTTGTCCGAACTGACGAGCGTGTCGATCTGGTGCGACCGATTCTCAGTGTCCTTCGGAGCTGCGCAACTCAAGCCACTAGCCGCCTGACAGCACGCGTCCACTGAGCAGATTGTCAGCTATTCCTTGCCGCGAGCCTTCTGCTTCAGCGTGAGTGCTCCTTCATAGACCGACAGGATGCTGCCGTCCTGCATCTTCACGTTCCAAATAGGCGGGTTTGTCCCGGGCACGATATTCATGAGCGTGCCCTTCGGGGAGACGGGGTGCGTGCCAAGAGTGATGTCGTCACCCGGGCCAAATACATCTGGGGAGTCGGGCATGGGGCCTCCTTGGCCTGATGTGCGTGAACTGATGCTAGATGCAAGCTGGTGCAAGAGCTGGCGGGATGAGCCATCGGACTCATGTCCATAGTCATGCGCTGTGAACACGCTACGCAGCATTTTCCACGTTCCCTGAAGTGGCCTGCTGATCCACTGACCAGGGCACGTCGATCCTCTGTGGTTTGGCCCTCTCAGCAGTGAAGAGTGCCAAGAAGAATTGCGACATCGTGCTCGGATACATGAGCCCACATGAAGGGATGGGATAGTCGGTTCATGCCTCCCGTGCGGCGTCCCGCTCGCAATGCCGCTGACGATGGCTCGACTGGCACGTTGGGCAACCGACTGCTCTTTGCCAGCGGCCGTTTGAGCCCGGTGCGCAACATCGCTGTCCGCCTGCTGCTCGCATTCAGTGCGATCGTCATCACGACTTTGCTCGTGTACGTGGAGAGGGACTGCTACGCAGATCGCGGGGTCACTGGCACGGCGAGCCTTCTCGACTCGCTCTACTACGCCACAGTCTCGCTCTCCACAACCGGCTACGGCGACATCGTTCCGGTGTGCGACTCGTCGCGCCTTGCCAACATCATGATCATCACCCCGCTGAGGTTCCTGTTCCTCATCGTGCTGGTTGGCACGACTATCGAGGTCCTCACCCAGCGCACGCGCCATGAATGGCGGTCCAATCGATGGAGGAAGCACGTGGAGAACCACACAATCATCGTCGGCTTCGGCGTGAAGGGCCGTTCGGCGGCTCGCACCATCGTCGACAGCGGTAATGCTGCTGGCAGCATCGTTGTCGTCACGAGTGATCACGCAGCAGCTGAGGAGGCCGCACGTTTGGGATATGTCGGCGTGGTCGGGGATGCCAGGCGAGAAGAGGTACTCAAGGACGCCGAGATCAGTAGAGCCGCGCGCGTCGTCATTGCCATTGATGAAGACGATGCCTCGGTGCTTGTGACGCTCACCGCCAGGCGGCTGGCGCCGGATGCCACCATCGTTGTGGCTGCCCGCGAGTCGGTGAACGCTGAGATCCTGCGCCAGTCGGGAGCGAACATCGTGATCCCTACGGCTGAGTCGGCCGGGCATCTCATGGGTCTCTCGCTGGTCTCGCCTGTTGCTGGAGAGATCATGGAGGACCTGCTTGACGCCACGCGTGGACTCAATATTGTTGAACGTGACATCACGCGCGAAGAGTTGGGCATTTCGCCTTCCCGGCTTGATGAGAGTGGCCAGCTCGTACTCGCGGTCGTGCGCTCGGGTCGGGTATTTCGCTTCGAAGAGCAACTCGACGTCCTGCAGCGCGGGGACCGACTGGTGGTGATCAGGGCGGAGGCCTCCCGATGAATTCGCATCAGACTCAGGCTTTGCGTATCGCGTGAGATCTCCTGATGACAGCCCCCGCTCTGCTAGGAGACGGTGGGCAGTCCCGCCTGTTCCCAGCCCACAATGCCGCTCTCGAGCTCGTAGATGCCAGTGATGCCGGCTTGGGACATGACGGCGACAGCCGCCTGTGAGCGGTTGCCACTGCGGCAGTACACCGCGTAGGTACCAGCGGGCTCGAGCGCGCCGATCTGGTTGCCAAAATCAGGGCCTTGGACGTTGTAGTTGACCGCGCCCTGAATATGTCCCGCGGCGAACTCCTCCGGCGTGCGGACGTCGATGATCGTCACGCCGGGGCTGGCCACGACCTCGGCGAACCGGGCGGCATCGACTCTCTCTGGGGCGCTTGGAACCGCGACTGGTGCCGCGGGCCCCTGCACGGCGGACGACCCAGTGGCGTTGCCGACTTCACTGGAGGAGCAGCCGGCAAGGCCGATGCCGATGGTGGCGAGGGCGGCGATGGACAGGGCGAGGGCACGGGTACGCATACCCCCTAGGGTATACCATCCACCCCGGAACTCCTGCGCCGAGTGGTGGGTTGCAGTTTCGG
>JAUXVJ010000018.1 GCA_030684515.1 Actinomycetota bacterium | reverse complement strand
CCGATGAGACGTGGGTCTACCCGGGACACGGGCATGACACAACCTTGGGCACCGAACGACCACATCTGGCCGAATGGCGCGCGCGTCAGTGGTGAACTGGTGAAGGGCTCGTCGGCCTTCGTGAGCTAGTCGTCGTGACGAAAGCCGCGGCGACTTCTGGCCGGATCTTCTAGAGACCATCTGTCAACATCCAAGCAGAGGGCGTGCGTGCTCGAGGTGCTCTGCCTATGGGAGTCCAAACCCCTCCTGCGGGCGTTGACTCTCCCGATGGTCAGGTTTCAGTTCCGTCTGGCATGAAGCTCCGATAGCAGAAGTGGCCGGTCAAGTGGCCGCGTATCGCCCGTCGGGAGGCGTCACTTCGTGCAATGACAGCTTCGTCGCCCAACGGCAGAAGTCAGCCCACCCGGCCGGCCCGTGATACGCCACCCATTGCCGGAGTCGGAATTCCCAAGACGTCTGAACGGCGATCACAACGAGCTCAGCTTGGCGATGAGCGGCACGCCACCCGCCTCCTCACCACACGCGGCTGGTGACCTGGCACCTCGTCGACGGAGCATTCGAGTTCTCGCCCTATCGAGGTTCGGCATGCTCCGGGGGCTGGTCTAGTCCTCGGGGTTCGCGAGTGCGTGATCCCTGCGGGCGCCGTCGTCCGGTAGCTGCTCCTGCCCTGCTCTCACAGTGTCGCCGAAGGGCAACCAGCGGCCCACCATCGCCGACCTTCACCCAGGGTTGACGATTACGCTGAAATGGCTTCACACCGCCGACCGAAGGTGACCGGATGATCCGTGGACGGACGTGGGCCGCAGTGCTCCTGGCTTCCACGCTGGGGATGGGGACCGGCTGCGCCAGCCAGGGAGCCCACTCCGCGGTTTCGCGCCCTGGGCTGGTCCACCTAGTCGAGTACGACCTCGGCGATTCCACCGTCGTGCAGAAGGGCTTCCCGGTTGGCAGTCGATTCCGGCACATGCCGGTGCGGGTGAACGGGCTCATTTCCGCGCCCGCCGAGGGCGCTGGCCCGTTTCCTGTGGTCATGGTGCTGCACGGAAACCACGCGGGGTGCCCGCTGGATGCGACGGGTGTGGACCGCTGGCCCTGCGACCCGGAGGTCGAGCAGGCCAATTACGCGGGATTCGGCTATCTGCTGGGGGAGCTGGCTGCACGCGGGTATGTCGTAGTAGCCCCGAACCTGAACGCAGAAAATACCTTCGGCTTCGGCGAACCCGTCCCGGGCGAGCGCATGGAGCAATTGACTGACCTGCACCTAAGCGCCTTGGCCGACGCAGCCTCGGGCGGAAGTCCGGACTTTGGCGTGGATCTGGAGGGGCGAACCGATCCCGCCCGATTGGCGTTCATCGGGCACTCGCGCGGAGGCGAGGCTGCCGTTGCGCTGGCCGATGAAATCCTGCCCAATGCGGGGAGCAGGGGCTACGGGCCGGTTGCCGGCAGCTTGCTGGTCGCTGCTGCCACCACGTTCCGCAACCCTTGGGCTTCGATCGACATGCCTGTCGCAACAATCCTGGCCGGCTGCGACGGCGACGTAACGGACCAATCCGGTCAGTTCTTCTTTGAAGGCCCTCGGCTGGCGCCCGACCAGACCGAGTGGGTTGCCTCCACGTTCCTGCAGGGGGCAAGCCACAACGGGTTCAACACCGCATTGCCCCCGGACATGGTGGACCAGTCCTCGCGCACTGATTGTCAGTCGCCGCTGGACGCCGACCGGCAGCGGGAGTGGTTGGCTGACTACGCCGGAAGCTTCCTGGACCTGCTCTTCACTCACGACGCCAGCGAGACCGAGCGGGCGCGGGCCGATCTCGGGATAGTGGTGGCCGAGGCAGCCCCAGATACGGTGCTCGGGCTGCCGGCACGGGTCGCCTACCTGTCTCCCGCGGACGAACGCGAGGCTCTGCTCGTCCCGGCTTCGGCAGGTGAGCTCGCCAAGAACCTGCTGGGCGGGTCGGTCACTGCGGACAACCTCGTAGTCCAGTTCTGCCCGAAGGGGTTCTACACGCTGGTCACCAAGCCCCAGACGGAGGCTTGTCGGCGTAGCACGGTGACGATCCCGGGCCAGCCCGCCCTCGCGGTGCTTGTCTGGGAGTCCAGCAGCGCGGCCTTGCGCCTGGCCATCCCGGAGGGGCAAGGCGATCTCAGACGAGCGAGCACATTGAGCCTACGGGCCGCCGTGGACCCGGCCTCTGACCTCAACTCGTTCGGCGAAGCGCAGGCCCTGACAGTTCAGGTCAGTGATCGCAAAGGCCGCGCGGCGGTGGTGACCACACGGACGGATGAGCCCGCGCTTGGCTATCCGGGCGGGGACAGACGCCATGATGATGCCGGCGGGGCGACGTTCTTCACCGGGATCGTCCCGTTCACCGACCTGCGTATTCCGCTGTCCGACTTCGTGGGAGTCGACCTTGGTGACCTTGCCGAGGTCGCGATCCTGATGGACCAGACCTCAAGTGGGGCCCTCTTCGTCGGCGATATCGAGTTCCTGACCGTGGGGAAGCGTGACCTGACTCCCGGTACCGCGCGCTAGCGGCCCTAAAGGGTGCAGGTGGTGCGCTGGCTGACGGTGGCGTGGGCAACACCTGGGGAGACCCGGCGCGCTTCCAGAGCCTGCTTGATGGAGTAGAGACCAAACTCTTCGGTGTAATGCCCGATGAGACGTGGGTCTACCCGGGACACGGGCATGACACAACCTTGGGCACCGAACGACCACATCTGGCCGAATGGCGCGCGCGTCAGTGGTGAACTGGTGAAGGGCTCGTCGGCCTTCGTGAGCTAGTCGTCGTGA
>JAUXVJ010000017.1 GCA_030684515.1 Actinomycetota bacterium | reverse complement strand
AAAGTCGATCCTTGATACAGTTCTGCGCATTCCGGGCGATTGGCTCAGTGGTAGAGCACTCGCTTCACACGCGAGGGGTCACTGGTTCGAACCCAGTATCGCCCACCAACCGGAACGCTTTGGTATGGCGTTGTGGCGTAGATAAAGAGGAGATCCTGTGGCTCAGACCGCCTTCGACCTCGTGGGCGGGGATCGTTCAATTGTCGTAGCCCGCATTAACGGCGAGATCCGCGATCTTTCAACTGAGGTATTGCCAACTGACGTTGTAGAGGCGATCTCTGTTGACTCACCTGAGGGTCTGGCAGTGCTGCGTCACTCAGCGGCTCACGTGCTTGCTCAAGCCGTTCAGGACACCTTTCCTGAGGCCAAGCTGGGGATCGGGCCGCCGATTCAAGATGGTTTCTACTACGACTTCGATGTTGAGCGACCATTCACTCCCGAGGACTTGACCGAGCTCGAGAAGCGGATGACGACGATCCTCAAGAGCGGGCAGCGCTTTGAGCGTCGCGTGGTGTCTGACGAGGAGGCTCTGGATGAACTTGCGGGCGAGCCGTACAAATTGCGCCTGATCGGAAGTGCTGGCGGCGCCGAGGTGATGGAAGTCGGCGGCAAAGAGCTCACGATCTACGACAACGTCAATATCAAGACCGGCGAGCGTTGCTGGGGGGACCTCTGCCGAGGTCCACATGTGCCTGACACCCGATACATCCCCACCAATGCAGTCAAATTGATGCGCACGGCAGCGGCATATTGGCTGGGCGACCAGAAGAATGAGCAGTTGCAACGCATCTATGGAACGGCTTGGCCATCCAAGGATGATCTGAAGGCCTACCTGGCCTTCCTGGAAGAGGCCGAGCGCCGAGATCATCGACGCCTTGGTGCCGAACTCGATCTGTTCTCCTTTCCTGAGGAGATCGGTTCCGGACTGGCGGTATTTCATCCCAAGGGTGGGGTGATTCGTCGGGTGATGGAGGACTACTCGCGGTTACGGCACGATGCGGCGGGATACGAGTTCGTCAACAGCCCGCATATCACCAAGGGAGCGCTGTTTGAGAAGTCGCAGCACCTCAGCTGGTATTCCGAGGGGATGTATCCGCCGATGCATCTGGATGCGGAGTTCGATGACGAAGGCAATATTCGCCGGCAGGGTCAGGACTACTACCTCAAGCCGATGAACTGCCCGATGCACAACTTGATCTTTGATGCTCGTGGTCGTTCGTACCGTGAGCTTCCCTTGCGACTGTTCGAATTCGGCACGGTGTATCGATACGAGAAGTCTGGCGTCGTTCAAGGTCTGACCAGAGCGCGCGGATTCACACAGGATGATGCGCACATCTACTGCACCAAAGAACAGATGCCTGATGAACTTGATTCGCTGTTGACCTTTGTCCTTGATCTGCTGCGTGACTACGGACTCAATGACTTCTATCTGGAACTGTCCACTCGCGACCCGGAGAAATCCGTTGGCTCTGATGAAGTCTGGGCGGAAGCCACCGAAATCCTCCGGCTGGCGGCCAGCAAGCAGGGCTTGGACCTGGTGCTCGATGAAGGTGGCGCGGCGTTCTACGGGCCCAAGATCTCAGTGCAGGCCAAGGATGCGATCGGACGCACTTGGCAGATGTCCACGATCCAAGTGGACTTCAATCTTCCCGAGCTCTTCGACCTGCAGTACCAAGCCTCAGATGGAACACGACAACGCCCCGTCATGATTCACCGAGCGCTGTTTGGTTCGATCGAACGCTTCTTTGCCGTGTTGCTTGAGCACTACGCCGGCGCATTCCCGCCATGGCTGGCACCCGTGCAAGTGATCGGAATCCCGATCACCGATGAGCACATTGGCTACCTCACAGAAGTTGCAGCGCAGTTGCGCGCTCGTGGCATTCGGGTCGATGTCGACACCTCAGATGATCGAATGCAGAAGAAGATCCGCACCGCCCAGCGGCAGAAGATTCCCTACATGCTGATCGCCGGCGATGAGGACATTGCCGCGGGAGCTGTCTCCTTCCGCTATCGCGATGGCACACAGAAGAATGGCGTTGCCATTGCCGAAGCGATTGATGAGATTGTGGCAGCTGTTCAGTCTCGCGTGCAGGTGTAGCGATGTCGAGTGCCTGGGATCGGCTGTGGACCCCACATCGGCTGAGTTACATCAAGGGCGAAGGCAAGCCGAGCCACGGCAATGAAGGCCACGACTGTCCCTTCTGCCGGTCTCCGCAATTGGATGACTCCCAGGGCCTGATCATCGCTCGCGGGGAGACGGTCTACGCGCTGCTGAATCTGTATCCGTACAACTCAGGACACCTGATGGTCTGCCCGTATCGGCATGTCGCCGACTACACCGAGCTGGCGGCCCATGAAATTGCTGAGATGGGGGCCTTCATCCAGAAGGCGATGACCGCTCTGCGATCAGTCTCCAATGCTCAGGGATTCAACATCGGCATGAACCAAGGTGAGGTATCGGGAGCTGGAATCGCCGCGCACCTGCATCAGCATGTGGTGCCCCGATGGGGAGGCGACACGAATTTCATGCCAGTCATTGCAGGCACGAAGGTAATGCCGCAATTGTTGGAGCAAACCCGCGAGTTGCTCGCCGCAGCCTGGCGCTAGTGGGCCATCGGGAGCATTCGGATGCCTGCACGCTTTGGCACGCGGGCAAATCCTGCAGCCTCCCGAACAAATGTGCCAGCTCCGTGTGAGAGCGAACGAATGTCAATGGCGAAACGGAAGAGTTCAGCGGCCGGTGCAGTTGCAGTGAGTGTCACTGTCCCGTCTGGATGCACCTGCGTTGCCGTGATGGTGCCTCGCTTGACCTTCAAGTCATTCGTGATGGCATCAGCAAATTCCTCGGGCACGGTGATCATCAACGTCTCATGCGGCTCTAAGAGGTGCTTTCCTGTGTTGGTCTCCGCGTCGGCAATCGCATAGGCACCTGCCATTTCAACAGAATGCTCATCACATGACGATGCCAATGCAGCAACGTCAGTGATGACTACTTGGACATCGGTCGTCGGGTAGCCGCCAAGGGCTCCTTGAGCCAGTTGCTGACGAACTCCACGCTCGGCGGCGCTGAACAGATCGATCTGGCTGGCATCTACTGAAAGTGCATTCACGATCTCAATGCCGGCACCTGTGGCCAAAGGCACGATGTCAATCGCACAGGAGGCCAGAGCCACGTCTTGCTCGTCTTTGGCTAGTCCTGTTCCGCTGCCGGGACTTGAGAAGCACTCACGAAGGGAGATGCGCAGCTCCTGGGCCGCGACTTCAATGCCGAATCGATCGCGCAGACGTTCAACTGCGAGATCTGCATGCGACTCGCCAAGGCACCAAAGCGTGAGTTGGCTCTGGGACGTGGTCACCTTCAAGCTTGGGTCTTCGGCAATCAAGCGCTCCAGCGCAGTCCCCAGCCCCCGCTCATCGGCAGGCTCGGCTGCGGCAATAGCGATTGGCAGATTCGCCTCGGGCATGAGCCAAGGCTCGACCAGCAGGGGATTGGAGGTGAAGGAGATCGTGTCTCCCGTCTCGGCTCGGCTGAGCTGAGTCACGGTGACGATGCTGCCGGCGATGGCGCTGTCAATTGTTCGCCGAATGCTTCCGACCGAGAGACTCAGCGTTCCATCGTGTTCAGTGAGATCGTGATCATGCCGATCTGGGCGATTGCTGAAATGCCCGGCTACATGCAACTGGGCATCGCTGGGCAGCCTTCCGGAGAAGACGCGCACGATTGAGAGCCTTCCAGCACTCGGATCGGTCGTGGTCTTGATGACTTCGGCGCACAGCGGGCCGTCAGCATCGGGATGTAAAGGCGCGATGGGCTGGCCCTGAGCCGTGGTAATCAGCGGCATGGCGCGTTCAAGGGGTGAGGGAAATGCGCGGACGATCAGGTCGAGAATGAGCTCTCCACCAAAGCCATTGGCACCCGAGAAGGCCTGCACTGGATAGAAGTGACCACGGTTGATGGCGAGGTCCAAATCACCGGTGAGCACTTCGTCGCTGACGTCTTGGCCGTCTATCAGCAAGTCCATCAGGCTTGCATCCTCAGATTCAGCTGCGATGCCCTCGAGTAGCTCAGCGCGAGCGCTGGCAGTCATTTCGAGGTGCTCAGGATCAGCCGCCCGCTCACGTCGTTGCGCAGTACTCCACTCGTGGATGCGGCTGGTGATGAGGTCAAGAACACCGATGAAGGAGCCCTCGTCGTCAAGAACCGGAAGATGAAGTGGCAGCACTTCACGACCACCAGTGAACATGCGATGGCAGATGGCGACAGCCTCGTCAAAGTCGGCGTCGTCGTCATCCAGATTCGTGATCACAACTCCGCGTGGCATATGGATCGCCTCGCACTCATCCCACAGGGCGCGGGTAGCGGCATCGATGCCGTCGACGGCGGAGACCACAAACAGCGCAGCATCTGCGGCTCGTAGCCCGGCTCGCACATCGCCAAGGAAATCGACATATCCCGGTGTGTCAATGAGGTTGATGAGCGAGCCTTGGAATTCCAGAGACGCGACGGACACCTCAACGGAGCGCTTCTGGCGTCGCTCGGCCGGATCGGAATCCATGATTGACGTGCCGGCTGCGACAGATCCTGGTTCGGCTGCTGCTCCGGAGATGGCTATCAATTGCTCAGCCAAGGTGGTCTTTCCGGAGCCCGTCGGTCCCAGGAGCACCACATTGCGAATCGCCTCGACCCCGAGGGGCTGTGTTGAGCCGAGCGTCATGATTCGCCTTTCAATGGAACTGCATCCTCCCAGAATCTGCTGCGAGCCCCAACTGCGCAACTCGCGCTCAGCAAAGAAGGATGGGATTGCCGATACCATCGGTGATTCGCGTCGATCAACACCTGGAGAAGCATGCTGAACAACCCCGGTGCGCGACAGTTGATCACCGCCGTCCTGCTACCGCCGGCCAAGTTCCTGCTGCGCATCAAGGTCTCGCCGGATGCCATCACTGTGCTTGGCACCGTGGGTGTGGTGCTCTCGGCTCTGATCTGCTTTCCCAATGGCCGTTTCATTCTCGGCTCCCTTCTCATCACCGCCTTCACATTGACTGATCTTCTCGACGGCACAATGGCTCGGCTGGCTGGAACGAGCGGGCCGTGGGGAAACTTTCTTGACGCAACTTTGGATCGTGTTGCCGATGCCGCAATCTTCGCGGCCTTCATCTGGTGGGCCCTGCTCAACGATCAAGTCGGTGTGGGTGTGGCGGCCAGTTTGGCCTTGGTGACTGGGCAAGTGACGTCCTACGCGAAGGCGCGAGCAGAGGCAGTTGGAGCCACGGCGAATGTCGGCATTGCTGAGCGAGCTGAACGACTCATCGTTGTGCTGTTTGCGGCATTCCTGACTGGCTTCGGTGTGCCCTATGTGTTGCCTGCTGCACTATGGCTCATCGGCGCTCTAGGCGTTATCACCATCGTGCAGAGAATCGTGCATGTGCGTGGGCAGTTGCGCGCATGATTGCTGGTGATCAATTTCGTGATCGCGCAACTGAGGAAGCATTTCGCCTTGCCTGGTTCGCGAGTCGGCATCTGCCTGAGTCTGGGGTACGCGCGGCATTCAAGATGGCCGCGGATCAGACCTATCGACGCAATGGCCTTGGAGTGCAACGATTACGCATGAATCTGGGCCGCGTCCGCCCGGACTTCTCGGCCGCTGAACTGGAAACAGTCACGCGTGAGGGCATGCACAGCTACATGCGCTACTGGATGGAAGCCTTCCGCCTGCCCAAGTGGACAATTGAACAGATTCGAGAGCGCTTCTACCTCGACAACACCAAGATGCTTGATGAAGCCATGGCGATAGGTTCGGGCGTCATCATGGTTCCAGGCCATCTGGCCAATTGGGACTCGGCTGGAGCATGGGCTGCAGATCGTTACGGCGGGCTCACGACGGTTGCAGAACGACTCAAGCCTGAAGGCCTGTTTGATCAGTTTCTGGAGTATCGGAGCCGTCTGGGTATGGAAGTGATGCCCTTGGGTGATCCCAATGTTGTGCAATCACTGGCCCGCGCTCTCCAACGGGGCGGGATGGTCGCCTTGCTCGGAGATCGAGATCTCGGTGGCAACGGAGTTGAAGTCGACTTTCTTGGCGGACGAGCAACACTGCCAGCGGGTCCTGCGCTGCTCGGCGTGCTGACGGGCGCCCCAGTTCTTCCGATCGGGCTCTGGTACGACGGAGCAAAGCTGCGGGGGCATATATATGAGCCGATTGTGGCGACACCCGGCAAGGATCGCTCCACCCAGATTCCGCAGATGACACAGCAACTTGCGATCAGCCTTGGACAGGCGATCTATGAGCATCCAAGGGATTGGCACATGATGCAGAAGGTCTGGCTGTGACTGCTTCCTTGCGCATCGGCATGGTGTGTCCCTATGCCTGGGATGTCCCAGGTGGAGTGCGTTCGCATGTCGCGGACCTGACTGCAGAATTGCGTCAGCGTGGTCACTTCGTGGACATCCTCGCGCCTCTTGATGACGACAGTCCGGTAGCGCACGAGGTCACCAATGGCGGCAAGCCCATTGCAGTGCGATACAACGGCTCAATTGCGCGTCTGAACTTTGGACTGCGAGCAACGCGGCAGGCGCGTAGGTGGATCCAAGAAGGTAATTTTGATCTGATCCACGTGCATGAACCAATGGCTCCAGGACTGTCTCTGCTATCCATCTGGGTTGCCGATGGACCGATTGTCGCCACCTGGCATTCGTCCAATCCGCACTCTCGAATTCTGGCCAGTGTGAATCGTCTGGCACAGACCGCAATGGAGAAGGTCAGTGGCCGCATCGCGGTAAGCGAGGATGCCCGGCGCACACTTGTGGCGCATGTGGGCGGGGATGCTGTACTGATTCCCAATGGCGTTCGTCTGCGCACCTTTGCCGGCGCAAGCGCACACCCTGCGATGAATACGCCAGGCCATGCGCTGCTGTTCCTCGGGCGACTGGACGAATCGCGCAAGGGACTTTCCGTGCTGCTTGAAGCAATGCCTTCGATCATCGCGGGTGATCCGCTGGCGCATCTTTATGTGGCAGGGCCTGGCGATGTTGAAGACATTGAAGGTGACCTTGCACCTGAAATCCGAGCGCACGTGACATTTCTTGGGCTGGTGTCCGAACTTGAGAAGGCACAGGCGCTGAATTCAGCAGACCTATACGTGGCTCCCAATACCGGCGCTGAATCCTTCGGCATTGTTCTGATCGAGGCGATGGCAGCAGGAACCGCGGTGTTGGCCGCTGATCTCCCCGCGTTTGTACGAGTGCTCAATGACGGAAAGGCCGGTCGGGTCTTTGCCAATGAAGACAGTGAAGCATTGGCACAGGCTGCTATCGCCTTGCTCGCAGACCCTGCTGAGCGGCAACGGCTCGTTGCTGCCGGCTCAGATCGCGTCCGCAGATTCGATTGGGATGTTGTCGTCGATGATGTTCTCGCTGTCTATGAGAGCGTCACTGCCTCGGGTGAACGAGTGACCGAGGATCTCCGTGGGCAGATCATGGGCCGATTCAGCAATGGTCTTGGCCAAGGAGGTCGCTGATATGAATTGGTGGCTGATCGCCCTTGGCCTGGTCCTTGTCCTGATCTTTGCGTGGTACCTCAGCACAACCGCGGGTCGCCTCGATCGACTCCATCGGCGAATTGAGACGTCGACATTTGCCCTGGATGCGCAACTGCTCAGACGATCTTCAATTGCCATCGAACTTTCAGTCGCGGAAGTGCTCGACCCAGCGTCCAGTGAACTCATTGCTGAGACTGCGCATGACGCGCGCTTGTCGATTGATGCCGACGTAGCTGAGCGCATTTCCGCGGAGTCGGCCTTGTCCGAAGTCCTGATGCAGGCGCTCGACGATGTTGAAGAAGTCAATCTGCTGCGAAACGACCCGATGGCGGCTGACCTGCTCGATGAGCTGTCCGCAGCAATTCGTCGGGTGGAGCTGTGCCGTAGATTTCTCAATGACGCCGTGCTTGCGTGCAGTCAGATTCATGAGCATCGCCTGGTTCGGTGGTTTCGACTGGCTGGGCATACTCCCGTGCCCACGACCTGGGAGATGGACGACCGGCTTCCTGCCGGACTTGGCTACATCGAGTCCTGACTACGGCACCTGCGCCGTCTGTTGCCTCGGCCCTACGATGGTGGTCCGTCAATGCTGGGTTGCCAGCGGTCTAATGAGGATGGTGCACGTGTCTGCTGAGCCTTTGGTCGGTACTGATCGCGTCAAGCGCGGCATGGCCGAGATGCTCAAGGGCGGGGTCATCATGGATGTGGTCACCCCCGAGCAGGCCAAGATCGCCGAGGATGCTGGCGCCGTTGCCGTCATGGCGCTGGAGCGCGTCCCCGCAGACATTCGTGCCCAAGGTGGTGTGTCTCGCATGTCTGATCCCGACATGATTCAGGGCATCATCGACGTCGTCTCGATCCCTGTGATGGCCAAGGCGCGCATCGGACACTTCGTAGAGGCCCAAGTGATTCAGTCCCTCGGTGTGGACTACATCGATGAATCAGAGGTTCTTACCCCTGCTGACTACACCAATCACATCGACAAGTGGCAATTCACAGTGCCGTTCGTCTGTGGTGCGACCAATCTCGGGGAAGCGCTGAGGCGCATCAACGAAGGCGCTGCAATGATCCGTTCCAAGGGTGAAGCCGGTACGGGCGACGTCTCCAATGCTGTGACCCATATGCGCACGATCCGTGCCGAGATCAATCGCCTGAGTTCGATGGCACCAGACGAGCTGTACGTGGCCGCAAAGGAATTGCAAGCTCCCTACGCGCTGGTGGCAGAGGTCGCCACACTTGGATCGCTTCCAGTGGTGTTGTTCACCGCCGGCGGTATCGCCACTCCAGCGGACGCCGCAATGATGATGCAACTTGGTGCGGATGGCGTGTTTGTCGGTTCCGGCATCTTCAAGAGTGGCAGCGGCGTGGCCAGCCCGCAGGATGCTTTGAAGCGAGCCACGGCAATCGTCCGCGCGACGCGGCATTTCAACGAGCCTGATGTCATAGTCGAGGTTTCACGCGGACTTGGCGAGGCAATGGTCGGCATCAATGTGGCAGACATCCCCGTGCACCATCGCCTGGAGGACCGAGGCTGGTGACTGCTGCCCCGCTCATTGGGGTGCTCGCTCTGCAAGGTGATATCCGCGAACATCTCGCTTCTCTGGAAGCTGCCGGTGCGTCCGTTCGGCCGGTATCCAGCCTTGAGGATCTCGCAGCAGTGCAGGGCCTGGTAATTCCCGGCGGTGAGTCAACCACCATGTCGAAATTGGCAGTTCACGATGGACTGATGGAACCGCTTCAGCAAGCGCGTCAAGCTGGTCTGCCCATGTTTGGCTCATGCGCAGGAATGATCATGCTTGCCGATCGGGTCACGGATGCTCGCGCGGACCAGCAGTTCATCGGCGGGATCGATATGACGGTCCGCCGCAACGCCTTCGGGCGTCAGGTTGACTCATTCGAGGTTGATCTCGAGATACGGGGTCTGCTTGGAGGACCGCTGCGCGCCGTCTTCATCCGTGCCCCATGGGTCGAGCAGGCAAGTGAGGATGTGGAGATCCTCGCGACCCTGCGAGCAGGTGAGCAGGCAGGTACGATTGTCGCCGTTCAGCAGGGACCGTTGCTCGCTACCTCCTTTCATCCGGAGTTGACTGGCGATCACCGCATCCATGCCACCTTCGTGGAGATAGTGAGGCACTACGCATGAGCGGTCACTCCAAATGGGCGACCACCAAGCACAAGAAGGCCGTGATCGATGGTCGTCGCGCGAAGCTCTTTGCTCGCCTGATCAAGAATATTGAAGTTGCGGCCCGACATGGTGGTGCAGATGTCAGCGGCAACCCCACCCTCTATGACGCCATCCAGAAGGCGCGCAAGAGCTCGGTGCCGCTGGAGAACATCGAGCGAGCAGTCAAGCGTGGCAGCGGTGCAGAAGCTGGCGGTTCTGACTGGCTGACGATCATGTACGAGGGCTATGGCCCCAGCGGAGTGGCAGTGCTCATCGAGTGCCTCACCGACAACCGCAATCGTGCGGCCTCTGAGGTTCGGGTAGCCATGACGCGCAACGGCGGTTCGATGGCCGACCCAGGTTCGGTCGCCTATCTGTTCCATCGCAAGGGTGTGGTGATCGTGCCCAAGGGTCCAGGCGTGACCGAGGATGATTTGCTGATGACAGTGCTCGACGCGGGAGCCGATGAGGTCAATGACCTGGGCGAGTCCTTCGAAGTTGTCTCCGAGGCCACCGACATGGTCGCGGTCCGCACAGCCGTCGAAGCAGCTGGCTGGGAGTACGAGTCAGCCGATGCCACATTCCTGCCCAGCGTCCATGTGCCCTTGGACGAGGATGGCGCGCGCAAGGTCTTTCGACTGATGGAAGCCCTCGAAGACAGCGATGATGTGCAGAACGTCTTCGCCAATTTCGATGTGACCGACGAAGTCATGGCGGCGTTGGACTAATTCGCGCGCGTCGTGCGTATGTGTCAGTCCCTGCCCAGATAGTCTGTTCGAACTGATGTTCGATGACGTATTGCCGTCATGTCTGAGAGCCGATGGGAGAGTCGCAGTGCGCGTGCTTGGCGTGGATCCTGGACTCACCAGGTGTGGGGTGGCTGTGGTCGACGGAGCACCGGGGCAAAAGCTCACTGCCATCCATATCGGAGTGGTCTGCACCCCAGTGGATGCCGAACTGTCCGATCGCCTAGTCCTGCTTGAATGCGGCCTGCTTGCCCTCATCGAAGAATTCAAGCCAGATGCCGTAGCTATTGAGCGAGTGTTCAGTCAGCACAATGTGCGCAGCGCGATGGCCACAGCGCAGGCAGCCGGCATCGCCTTGCTCGTCGCTGGCCGGGCGCAGATCCAGGTGTCCATGCATACGCCAACAGAAGTGAAGGCTGCAGTCACC
Organism: Actinomycetota bacterium; assembly: GCA_030684515.1. Lineage (NCBI taxonomy): Bacteria > Bacillati > Actinomycetota > Actinomycetota bacterium. The sequence continues at coordinate 39,149 of JAUXVJ010000017.1, read as the reverse complement.
GGATCTGGTCGCGCAGACAAAACGCAAGTCAACTTCATGGTGACCAAACTGCTCGGCCTGACAGAACCTCCCAAACCCGCCGATGCTGCTGACGCTTTGGCAATTGCCATTTGCGATGTCTGGCGTGGCACAGCCAAGCGGCGCCTCGCTGCAGCGGCACGCGGAGTCTGAAGTGATTGCCTTTGTTCGAGGAGTGGTTCAGGCGGTGAGCCTTGATTCGGTAGTGATTGATCTCGGGGGAGTAGGTCTCTCGGCAACGTGCACGTCGACCACGGCGTTGTCGCTGCGAGTCGGTGATCGAGCAGAGTTGTTGACCTCCCTCGTGGTTCGCGAGGATGGCTGGACCCTGTATGCCTTCACTGACGCGGCAGAGCGAAGCGTGTTCGAGCAAGTCCAGACTGTCACCGGCATCGGCCCGCGGATTGCGTTGGCTGTGTTGGGCACGCTTTCGCCAGACGAGCTTCGGCGCGCGATCGCGCACGATGATCTCAATGCCCTGGTGAAGGTCCCAGGTATCGGACGCAAGGGTGCCCAGCGCTTAGTGCTCGAACTCAAGGACAAACTCGGGCCGCTGTCGTCCAGCGCCGCTTTGACTTTCGAGGATGCACGAGCTGATTGGCACTCATCAGTGACCGCCGGCCTGGTCTCCCTTGGTTGGACCAACCGCGAAGCAGAGTTGGCCGCCGACGGGGTGGCTCCACTCGCGGCTGCGCAATTGCAGGACGGGCAGCCAGACATTGCCGCGCTCCTCAAGGCTGCACTGCAAAGTCTGGATCGAGCATGAACGAACGCCTGGTCGACGGCGAGCTCGAGCCAGAGGATTCGCTCGTTGAAGGTGCTCTTCGTCCCAAGCATCTTTCGGAATTCGTTGGGCAAACCAGAGTCAAGTCCCAACTTGGACTCGTACTTGAAGCAGCCCGCAAGCGGGGACGGCCGGCCGACCACGTGCTGCTCAGTGGTCCGCCTGGACTTGGCAAGACCACACTGGCCGGAATCATTGCCGCCGAGCTCAATGCTCCCCTGCGCATCACGTCAGGGCCTGCACTCCAGCACGCGGGTGATGTGGCTGCCATTCTCTCCAGTCTGCAACCTGGGGAAGTGCTCTTCCTTGACGAGATTCATCGCACCGCGCGACCGGCTGAAGAACTGCTCTACATGGCAATGGAGGACTTCCGCGTCGATGTGGTGTTGGGCAAGGGACCGGGTGCCACGGCGATTCCACTTGAAATCGAGCCGTTCACCTTGGTTGGAGCCACTACCCGCGCAGGGTTATTGCCGAGCCCATTTCGCGACCGCTTCGGCTTCACTGCGCACCTTGATTTCTACGACCCTCCCGACCTCGAAGTGATCCTCAAGAGGTCAGCTCAATTGCTCGGCGTGGCGCTGGATCAACAAGGGGCAGCAGAGATCGCAGGTCGTTGTCGTGGCACGCCTCGCATTGCAAACCGATTGTTGAGACGAGTGCGCGACTGGGCACAGGTGCACGGTGAGGGTCAAGTTGATCTTGCAACAGCGCATGCCGCGCTGGACCTGTACGAAGTGGACTCCCTTGGACTGGATCGCATCGACCGAGCAGTTCTCGAGGTATTGATCAAGCGTTTCGGGGGTGGCCCGGTAGGGCTGTCCACATTGGCCGTTGCCATCGGCGAGGAGCCTGAGACCATCGAAACGGTGGCTGAGCCCTTCCTGGTGCGCTTGGGCATGATCGTGCGGACGCCCCGAGGGCGAGTGGCCACGGCCACGGCTTGGCAGCATTTGGGGCTGACACCGGCCATGCCCTTGCAGCCCACCCTCGACCTTGAGGGTTAAGGTGAATGGCTAGTCGCCGCGTGTCAGGAGAATTGTGGAAAGTTTGTCGGGTTTGTTACCCATTGTCATCATCATTGCGGCCTTCTATTTCTTGTTCATCCGGCCCAGTCAGGCTCGCAAGCGGATGCAGATGCAGATGCAGACGTCCCTGGTTCCAGGCGTCCGCGTGATGACCACCTCCGGAATCTTCGGCACCATCACCTCGGTTGAGGGTGAAGTGATTCACGTCGAGATCGCGCCGAATGTGGTCATTCAGATGCTGCCCGCAGCCGTTGGCCGCGTCATTGTTCCCCAGTCTGCTGAGGCTCCCAACGGAGATTCCCAGGAGGATGGCATCTGATGGCTCCTCCTCGCTCGATCAGCCATCCTTGGCGTTCGCTGGCAGCGCTGCTCGTGCTGGTGCTCGGATTGGCGGTCTGGGCTTTCTTCCCCGGTACCGACAGCACGGTCCGACTGGGTCTTGACTTGCAAGGCGGAACTCAGGTCATCCTGATTCCGAAACCGGTCAATGAGGGTGCAGAGATCACCGACGAGCAGTTGCAGCAGACCGTCACAATCCTTCGTAATCGTGTCGATGGTCTCGGTGTTGTGGAGGCCGAAGTCACCACTCAAGGCAGTGGTTCAGGCGCTGCGATCATCGTTTCGGTCCCAGGCAGCAATCCAGAACGACTCGTTGATCTGGTCCAGCGCACAGCCCTGCTGGATTTTCGCCCTGTGTACGCAGTGCTGCCGCCGACCGCGACATTGGACAAGGGCGCGAAGGCTGGCACTGTTCCAGTGCAGTCAGTAAAGTCCGACGCTGCATTTGAGAAGGCTGTTCTGGCATTGGACTGCACCAATCCATTGACTATTGCCGGGGGCACTCCCGATGACCCGGCCAAGTGGCTGGGCACCTGCTCCAAGGACGGCACCGCCAAGTACGTGCTCCAGCCTGCATTCATCAAGGGCACCAATGTCACCAGCGCAAGCGCTCAACTGCCGACCAACGGCGTGACCTTCGTCGTCTCATTGGGCTTTGACTCCGAGGGTGCCAAGGCCTTGGCTTCGGCTTCCACCACGCTGTCGGCGCTACCGGACTGCTCAATCGGCGGGCAGTCTCCCTGTAACGCCTTTGCAATCGTCCTTGACGGCGTGGTGACCTCAGCGCCTCGATTCAATGAGGCGATCCTCGGAGGCACCGCTCAGATCGAGGGCAATTTCAGCATTGAGCAAGCTACCGACCTGGCAAACATTCTGAAGTACGGCGCACTTCCGGTCACCTTGGAAACTGTCGACGTCACATCTGTTTCCCCGACAGTTGGAAGCGATCAGCTGCAGGCTGGCATCATCGCCGGCCTTCTTGGCCTCTTCCTGGTCATCCTGTATCTGCTGTTCTACTACCGCCTGCTTGGGGTCGTGGCCAGTGTCTCGTTGGTTCTCGCAGGCGTGGTGACCTATCTCGTCTTCATCGTGATGAGCAAGACGGTTGGGCTCACTCTCACCTTGTCCGGTGTCGCCGGCGCAATTGTTGCCATCGGAATCACCGCTGACTCCTTCATTGTGTACTTCGAAAGAATTCGCGATGAGCTACGCGATGGTCGCACCCTTCGGCAGGCGTGCGAGAACGGCTGGGTCCGCGCCCGGCGAACTCTGCTGGCAGCTGACTTCGTGTCGCTGATGGCAGCAGTGGTGCTGTATCTGCTCTCGGTGGGAAGCGTGCGCGGATTCGCGTTCGTCCTTGGACTCACGACCATCATCGATGTCATCATCGCCTTCCTGTTCACCCATCCTGTGGTTGTGCTATTGGGTCGGACTTCCTGGATGCAGCGCGCTGGTCGCTGGAGCGGGCTTGATGCGGCGCGCACTGCACCTGTAAAGGTGGCTGAGACTCTTGCATCGCGCAGGCGAAAAGCCATTCCAGCTACTGAGGAGGTGTCGTCATGAGTCGCTTCTCCGGATTTGGTCAACGGCTGTACAACGGCGAGAGCTCCGTCGATTTCGTTGGTCGCCGCAAGACCTGGTACATCGTCTCCAGCATCATCCTTCTGGTGGCCATCGGGTCACTTGTGCTGCGAGGTGGCCTCAACCTCGGCATCGAGTTTCGCGGCGGCGGTGATTTCGGCGTCCCCAACGCGACGTGCTCGGTGGAGCAGGCTCGGGTGGTTGCCGAAGCCCAGACAGGTTCACAGGCAATCGTCACCGTGGCTGGCAATGGCACTGTTCGAGTCCAGACAGAGTCGTTGACACCGGCTGAGAGCACCGTCCTTGCCGCCAGCCTGGCCAAGACCTGCGGCGTCGGTGTGGACACCATCAAGATTCAGGTGGTGGGGCCTTCGTGGGGCAGTGAGATCAGCAAGAAGGCCCTCCAGGGCCTCGTGGTCTTCCTGCTCCTTGTCGCGCTGTTCATGTCGATCTACTTTGAGTGGCGCATGGCAGTTGCGGGTCTGCTGGCCTTGGCGCATGACCTCGTCATCACAGTCGGGCTGTATGCACTCTTCGGTTTGGAAGTCACTCCAGCCACTGTCATCGGCTTCCTGACGATTCTTGGTTTCTCGCTGTACGACACGATCGTGGTGTTCGACAAGGTGCGTGAGAACACGCGAAATATCACGGCGCAATCGGTCATGACTTTTGGCGAATCGGCGAACCTGGCTGTGAACCAAACCTTGGTGCGAAGCATCAATACCTCGATCGTGGCCCTGTTGCCTGTCCTTGCCATCATCATCGTGGGCGCAGGCGTGCTTGGCGCCGGCACTCTCTTGGATCTTGCAGTGGCGCTGGCAGTCGGCATGGCCGTTGGTGCCTATTCGTCGATCTTTGTTGCGACTCCCTTCTTCGTTCAGTTGAAGGAGAAGGAGCCACAGATCATCGCCTTGTCCAATCGCGTGTATGCGCGTCGGGCTCAAAGTGCCAAGAGCGCCAAGGGCACTGACGCGGCAGCAGATGAGCAGGGTGAAGTCACAACTCTTGTCGAAGCTGGTCCTCGACAGCAGCCAAAACGAGCCCCTCGTTCGAAGCGGCCGAAGAAGTCCTGATGCTTCCTGAGGTAGAACAATTGCTTCGGTCGCAGATTCGTCAGATAGATGATTGGCCGATGCCGGGAGTGAGGTTTCAGGATCTCACTGGACTCATGGCCCACGGTCGCGCCTTTTCTTGCACCATCGCCGAGCTGGATGCCCAATTGGGCGAAGGGCCCGTTGATGAAGTAGTCGGAATTGAGGCCCGCGGTTTCCCCTATGGGGCGGCGCTGGCTCAAGTGCGTGGTGCCGGTTTCGTCACCGTGCGCAAGCCGGGCAAGCTGCCCGGAGCCGTGCATGCGCAGGACTATGCACTTGAGTACGGCAATGCAACTCTTGAATTGCATCAGGATGCTTTGGGCCCCGGACGCAAGATCGTGATCGTGGATGACGTGCTTGCCACTGGCGGCACAGCAGCCGCCTGCATCGATCTTGTGCGGCTGACGGGTGCCGAGGTGACTGCCGTGCTTGTCGTCATGGAGATCCAGAGCCTGGGCGGGCGGGACATGTGCTCTGCACGTGGAGTTCCAGTCGTGTCATTACTTTCCGCCTGAGGGTTCTAAACTGCACTATCCCCACACGCGAGGAGCACCGTGAGCACGGAAGCACCGCTTCCCACGGAGTTGTCACCGGCTCCGGCTGTTGTCGCGCCTGAGAATCCTTCGCGTCGCTCACGTCTGCCGCTGTTCGGCGGCCCTCGACGCCAACATCCTGAGTTGGATCGACTGCTGCGCACCCTGCGCAAGTACCACCCCAAAGCAGACGCCCGCCTGGTGGAGCGCGCCTATGAGACGGCCGCCTATCTTCATCGAGAGCAGCGTCGTCGAAGCGGAGATGCCTACATCACCCATCCTGTTGCGGTCGCAGAGATTCTGGCCGATCTGGGCATGGGCGGGACGACACTGGCGGCGGCATTGCTGCACGACACTGTCGAGGATACCGGCTACTCACTGGATTCTCTGCGCGAGGATTTTGGCGATGAGGTCGCAGCACTCGTTGACGGTGTGACCAAACTCGACAAAGTCAAATACGGCGATGCCTCAACTTCTGAAACAGTCCGCAAGATGGTGGTGGCCATGGCGCGAGACATCCGGGTACTGATGATCAAACTGGCCGATCGCCTTCACAACATGCGCACTCTGCGCTGGATGAGCGAGGAGTCGCAGCAGGCCAAAGCTCGCGAAACTCTTGAGATCTACGCACCTCTCGCGCACCGCCTGGGCATCAATGCTGTGAAGTGGGAGTTGGAAGATCTGGCATTTGCCACGCTCTATCCAAAGATGTACGACGAGATAGTGCGGCTGGTCGGGCAGCGTTCACCCCAACGTGATCTGTTTGTCGACGAGATCATCACCGACATCGAAGCCGACCTTCGACAGAGCAAGATCAAGGCAACAGTCACCGGTCGTCCAAAGCACTACTACTCGGTGTATCAGAAGATGATCGTGCGCGGTCGGGACTTCGCTGACATCTATGACCTCGTGGGAGTGCGCATTCTCGTGGAAGATGTACGGGATTGCTACAGCGTCCTGGGCATCATCCACGCAAAGTGGAGTCCGATGCCGGGCCGGTTCAAGGACTTCATTGCCATGCCGAAGTTCAATATGTACCAATCCCTGCACACGACGGTCATTGGCCCAGGTGGCAAACCTGTGGAATTGCAGATTCGCACCGTCGAGATGCATCAAGGCGCGGAGTTCGGAGTGGCCGCGCATTGGCGCTACAAGCAAGGAGATGCCGCACAGAAGCAGGGCCCTGACGACTTTGCCTGGCTGCGCCAGCTTGTTGAGTGGCAGCGAGAGACTGAGGATCCAGATGAGTTCATGGATCAGCTCCGCTACGACCTGGGTTCTTCCGAAGTCTTCGTGTTCACTCCCAAGGGTGATGTCATTGCACTGCCTACTGGCGCCACTCCAGTGGACTTCGCCTACACCGTGCATACCGAAGTCGGGCATCGATGCGTCGGCGCGCGCGTCAACGGCAAATTGGTGCCACTTGAATCCCCTCTTGCCAATGGTGATGTCATCGAGATCTTCACCTCCAAAGCCGAAGGCGCAGGGCCAAGTCGCGACTGGCTGTCCTTCGTCGCATCAGCGCGAGCCAGGAGCAAGATCAAGGCCTGGTTCTCGCGTGAGCGCCGAGACGAAGCCATTGAGCAGGGTAAGGACTCAATCGTCAGGGCCATGCGAAAGCAGGGTCTGCCACTGCAGAGGTTGATGACCACCCAGGCACTTAACGCCATTGCGCTTGATCTGCACCACACCGATGTCTCTGGCCTGTACGCAGCAGTCGGCGAGAACAAAGTCAGTGCGTCCTCAGTCGTGCAGCGACTGGTCGAATCGGTTGGCGGTGTCGAAGAGGCTGATGACGATGCGGCCGAGACTCTTACACCCGCTCGGGCACAACGGCGCGATACGCGCAGTGCCTCTGACGTTGGTGTCATGGTGGTGGGCACTGATGACGTGTGGGTGAAACTGGCCAAGTGCTGCACGCCGGTACCAGGCGACGAAATCGTCGGCTTCGTAACGCGTGGCAACGGGGTGTCTGTGCACCGCAATGACTGCGTCAATGTGCCAGAGCTTGAGCGCGAACCCGATCGCATGGTCGCGGTGTCATGGTCTCCCACTGCCAGCAGTGTCTTCCTGGTGAATATTCAGATCGAAGCCCTTGACCGTGCCCGACTGTTGTCTGACGTGACCCGGGCACTTTCCGACACCCATGTCAATATCTTGAGCGCGTCAGTCACGACCACCCGAGACCGTATCGCGATGTCTCGCTTCACTTTCGAGATGGCTGATCCCAAGCATCTGGGTTCGGTGTTGAAGGCCGTGCGCAACGTCGAAGGCGTCTACGACGCCTATCGAGTGTGATCTCGAAATGAGCTAGCTGCTGAATTCCTGAGCTGCCGATGATGCCGCATTGAGCAGCGCCTTGGTTGAGTCAACCGAAGCCTGGAGTTTGGCCACATCAGCAGCCTTGCCGGCCTTCTGTGCTGCGGCCAGTTGCGCCTCAAGTTTGGCCAGACCATCAGCAAAGGCGTTGGCAGTGGACTCGGCGCGAGCCCGGGCCTCCGGATTGCTCTTCTTCCAGGCCTTTGCCTCGGCTTGGCGAATGGATTCTTCGACCTTCTTCAATCGGTTCTCAAGGCGATCACGATCGGGCTTGGGCAGGTCACCCAGGTTGTCCCAGCGATCCTGAATCGATCGCAAAGACTGCTTGGCAGCCTTGAGGTCTGTAGTGGGGAGCGCTTCTGCTTCAACAACCAGCGCTTCCTTGGCAGGCACATTGATCTTCAATTCAGCTTCGACAGCGGTCTCAGCCGCAGTACGAGCCTCATAGAAGGCATCCTGAGCGGATTTGAAACGCTTCCAGAGCTTGTCTTCGTCGCGCTTGGACGTCCGCGGAGCAACTTTCCACTCCTGCATCAGATCGCGAAGTTTTCGCGAGGTGTTGACCCAGTCCGTGGAGGTAGCCAGTGCCTCGGCAGAAGCAATGAGTTCGCGCTTGCGTGAGGTTGCATCCTTGCGCTGCACCTCGACCTCAGCGAAGTGAGCGCGTCGGCGTTTGTCGAAAGTCGCTCGGGCGGTGCTGATGCGCTTCCAGACTTCCTGCTCAGAATTGCGATCCATCCGGGGGAGGGCTTTCCAGTCATCGATCATGCTGGCAAAGCGCTCACTTGTGGTCTTCCAGGCAGTGCTGGACGCGAGCGACTCTGCCTCAACCGCGAGCGCCTCGCGCACCGCAAGCGCCTGTGTCTTCTGTGCCGCGCGCGCTGCCAAGGCAGCTGCCTTCGCAGCAGTGATGGCTTCCTCCAGCAAGGCCACCTTTTGGAGCAGGGCAGCGGTATCGCCGACATAGGCGTGGGCTGCAATGGCGGCACGCACATGCGTCAAGGCAGCGGTGGACTGATCTGCAGTCGCCCGGCCATCAGCCAGCCGCTGAGAAGTCAGATCCAATTCCACGATCAGGTCGTCGTACTTGCGTCCGAAGAACGCCAAGCCTTCGGCGGGTGGTCCGGCAACCCATTGCCCGACCACTACTTCGCCCTCGGGGGCAAGGAGCACCACGGTCCCGTCGGCCTCAACTCGACCAAATTTGCTCGGGTCGCTGGCTGGCGGCCCAGCCTCGACGGCTGGTTTTGGACGTCGCAGTACCGCTGGCGTCGGTATCGCGCCGGGTACAAGCTCGGTCATGAAGTGCCTTCCCTAGGGGTGCTCACGCTACCGGGATCATCAGGGGGTGCTCACAGTTGCCTGCTGGATCACCACTGGTTGCGTTGGAGCACCGTCGCCGCTGCCGTCATTTACCCCTGCTGTGGCGACTGATTTCACGACATCGAGGCCGGAAATGACCTTGCCCCACACCGTGTAGTCCGGGCCAAGAGGGGAGTCCTCGTAGACGATGAAGAACTGTGAACCGGAGGTTCCTGAACCGGCATTGGCCATGGCGACTGTCCCGGCTGGATAGACCGTGCTGCCCTTGGGGGGCAGGTTCTCGTCGGGAACCGTGTACCCGGGACCCCCAGAACCTGATCCGGTTGGGTCGCCGCATTGCAGTACGAAGATGCCAGCAGTCGTCAGGCGATGGCAGGGAGTCATGTCGTAGAAGCCCTTGTTGGCAAGAAAGACTTCAGAAGTCACGGTTGCCGGCGCGAGTTTTGGAAGAGTCTGCACAACGATGTCGCCGCAATTGGTGGCAAAGGTGATGGTCGTGCCTGTCGCAATGCTCGGATCAACCTTCGGAGCATCAGCAAAGTTCTGCGGGCTCGCCGTGGAGGGCGTCGCCTCCGTGCAGCTGGCCACTGCTGCTGGGGAAGCCTCGGCTACTGGTGCATTCGTGTCGTCATTCACAACGATGCTGAACAGCACCCAGCCACCGAAGGCGAGCACCATTGCCACGACAACGACAACGGCCGTGATCTTCTGGTTGCGTCGACGATGGGCATGACGCTGTGTCCTTCGGGCTTGCTGGCGCTCATATTTCGCCCGGGCTAGTTCACGCTCGCGTTTGTTGCTACTGGTCACCAGCGGAGTGTATTCACGGGCCGTCTCCGGACTAGGCTGCCCGGGTGATTGTGGCTGGCTTCCCTGCGGGTTCCTTTGGCACCAATTGCTTCGTCATGGCCTCAGCGCCAGGAGAGCCCTGCCTGATCATCGACCCCGGTCAGGACTCCATCGACGGCCTTATGCAGATCATCAGTGAGCACAAACTGAAGCCGGCGGCAGTGCTCATCACCCATGGGCATCTGGATCACGCCTGGTCGGTAGCGCCGTTGAGTCACGATTTTGGGATTCCGGCCTATATTCACGCTGACGATCGCTACCGGCTGGCCGAATTGGCGGGATCCACGATCAATGCCAACCGCGAATCCTTGCTCCGGATGACCAAGGGCGCATTGGAGCTCACTGAACCAGAAGATGTGCGCCTCCTTGCTGACAACGAGGTGCTCGACCTGGCCGGCATCCAATTGCTCGTTCGTCACGCTCCTGGCCACACAGAGGGTTCCATCGTCTTCGAACGTGAAGCCGATGCAGAGGTGCCACCCATCATGTTCAGTGGTGATCTGCTGTTCGCCGGAAGCATCGGCCGAACTGATCTTGACGGCGGAAGCATGCAATTGATGCAGGATTCGCTGCAGCGAATTGTTCTGCCAGCCGATGACGACATGGTGGTGCTGCCGGGGCACGGCCCGCAGACCACGATCGGTCAGGAGAAACTGAGCAATCCCTTCTTGCAGCCCGGGAACCAGTACTTCCCGGCGCGGACTGGTCTGTGACCGTGGATCAAATGCAGGCGCCAAAAGGTGTCCCTGAATATTTTCCGCCACGCAGTACTGCATTTCTTGAGGTGCGCGAAGCTCTGACCGCACCAGCCCGGATGGCTGGCTACGGCTATGTCGAACTTCCGGTCTTCGAGGACACTGCCTTGTACGTGCGCGGGGTAGGCGAGTCCACAGATGTGGTGGCTAAGGAGATGTACACATTCCAGGACCGCGGTGGGCGTTCGCTGTCGCTTCGTCCTGAAGGCACCGCTGGTGTCATGCGACTGGTGATTGAGCACGGACTTGATCGCGGCCAACTCCCGGTGAAGGTCTGGTATTCCGGGCCCTTCTTCCGTGCTGAGCGCCCGCAGCAGGGTCGCTATCGCCAACTGCAGCAGGTCGGAGTCGAAGCCATCGGATCAATGGACCCCGCTCTCGACGCTGAAGTCATTGCCATTGCAGATGCCGGCTTTCGTTCACTTGGCCTTCAGCAGTTCACCTTGCAACTGACTTCTCTTGGCTGCGCTCAGTGTCGTCCGGTGTATCGAGCCCTCCTCCAGGAGTTTCTCGCCGCCCTCGACCTCGATGAGGCCACGCGCGAGCGGGCGGCAATCAACCCGCTGCGCGTCCTGGATGACAAGCGCACAGAAGTGCAAGCGCTGCTCGTGGGTGCGCCATACATGGTTGATCATCTCTGCCCTGAGTGTCGCGAGCACTATGACGAGGTTCGTCAGCATCTTCGGGCCGTCAACGTCGAGTGGACTGAAGCACCAGCACTTGTGCGCGGCTTGGACTACTACACCCGGACGGCCTTTGAATTCAGTCATCCACTCCTCGGTGCGCAGTCGGGTATCGGCGGCGGCGGCCGCTATGACGGACTGATGGAATCCCTGGGAGGTCAGGCGCTCTCAGGCATCGGCTTTGGCATTGGGACAGACAGAACTCTGCTTGCGTGCGAGGCAGAGCACTTGAGCATCGGTAGAGACCCGCTGATTGACGTATTTGCCGTTCCCATCGGCAAGGAGGCCAAGAGCAAGCTGGTCGCACTTGCCGCAGAACTTCGGCGCAGCGGCATCCGGGTCGATCTGGCCTTCGGTGACCGCGGGCTCAAGGGCGCTATGAAGGCTGCAGATCGCAGCGGTGCGCCCTGGGTACTGGTCGTGGGTGAGCAGGAGCTTTCCGATGGCACGTCGGTGATCCGAGATATGTCGCGTGGTGAGCAGGAGATCGTGGCATGGGAGAGTGTGCAGCCAACCTTGGCGGGCAAGATTGCCGAACAGACATTGAGCAGCACTAAGGGAGTTCATTCGTGATTCGATCCGTCCTGGCAGGCACGCTGCGGGCAGCAGACTCTGGGACCACCGTCACCCTGGCGGGCTGGATCGCCAGCCGTCGTGACCATGGTGGAGTTGCCTTTCTTGATCTTCGTGACTCCTCTGGTGTGGTCCAAGTCGTGGTGCACGACCCGGAAATCGCGCACGGCCTGCGTGATGAGTACTGCCTGCAGGTCACCGGCCAGGTCGGCATTCGCCCCGCTGGCAATGAGAATCCTGATCTGCCCACCGGCGAGATTGAGGTCATGTCCACCCAGCTGACGGTGCTGTCAGTTGCCGCGCCTCTGCCCTTTCCGATCGACGATCGCGTTGCTGTGGGCGACGAGGTCCGACTGAAGTACCGCTATCTGGATCTTCGCCGCCAATCTGCCGGTGACGCCCTTCGCATGCGCTCCAAGGTCAATCAATTGGCCAGAGATGTACTCCTTGGTCGGGATTTCATCGAGATCGAGACACCGACACTGACGCGCTCGACCCCTGAAGGTGCGCGTGACTTCCTTGTTCCTGTTCGCCTGCAGCCAGGTGACTGGTATGCCCTGCCGCAATCACCGCAGCTCTTCAAGCAGCTGCTGATGGTTGGCGGGATGGAACGCTATTTCCAGATCGCCCGCTGCTATCGCGACGAGGACTTCCGAGCCGATCGGCAACCCGAGTTCACTCAACTCGACATTGAGATGTCCTTCGTTGAGCAAGAGGACATCATTGAACTTGGCGAGGCCATCATTGGCGCGCTGTGGCAGGGCATCCTCGCTCATGAGATTGGCGAGATTCCTCGCATGACCTATCACGAGGCCATGCGTCGCTTTGGCTCAGACAAGCCAGATCTTCGTTTCGGACTGGAACTTGTCGAGCTCACCGACTTCTTCTTTGACACTCCGTTCCGAGTATTTCAGTCCGAGTACGTCGGTGCTGTGGTCATGCCGGGCGGCGCTGACCAACCACGCCGGCAATTCGATGCCTGGCAGGAATGGGCAAAGCAGCGCGGCGCCAAGGGCTTGGCCTACATCACGGTCGATGCCGAAGGTGAACTCGGCGGGCCGGTGGCCAAGAACCTCAGCGACAACGAGCGCGCAGGGATCGTGGATGCTACTGGCGCCAAGCCGGGCGACTGCATCTTCTTTGCTGCGGGCAAGCCATCTGAGTCACGCATGCTGCTGGGTGCTGTCCGCGGTGAGATTGCCGAGCGTCAGGGGCTCATTGAAGAAGGCAGTTGGTCCTTCCTTTGGGTCGTGGACGCCCCAATGTTCGAACTCACTGACGATGGTGGCTGGACAGCTGTGCACCACCCATTTACTTCGCCGAACCATGACTGGATCGACAACTTCGAGACGGCGCCAAGTGACGCTCTGGCCTGGGCCTACGACATCGTCTGCAACGGAAATGAAATCGGCGGTGGTTCGATCAGAATCCATCAGGCTGATGTGCAGCAGCGAGTCTTTGGACTGCTGGGCATGAGCCAGGAGGAGGCCAATGACAAATTCGGCTTTCTGCTTGAAGCGTTCAAGTTTGGCCCACCTCCGCATGGCGGCATTGCATTTGGCTGGGATCGCATCTGCATGCTCCTTGCAGGGGCCCCCTCGCTCCGCGATGTGATTGCCTTTCCCAAGACAGGTGGCGGGCAGGATCCCTTGACCGGTGCGCCGACGCCTATCACCGGACTGCAGCGCAAGGAAGCCGGCATTGACGGCCCGCCAGTGCGAGCACATACGGTTTCCTCCTAGTTCCATGCGATGACCCTGTTCGACGAGAGCCATGCGCTTGCCCCGCTGGCTGTTCGGATGCGGCCTTCGTCGGTTGACGACGTCGTTGGCCAAGAGGCGGCACTAGGCCCGGGTACTCCGCTTCGCAACCTGCTGACGGGTCAGGGCTCGGCGATCTCAGTCATTCTGTGGGGTCCGCCTGGCACCGGAAAAACCACTCTTGCCTCGCTCGTGTCCCTGGTCTCCGGGCGCAGTTTCGAAGAGCTCTCGGCCGTAACTGCCGGCGTGAAGGATGTGCGCGCAGTCATTGATTCGGCTCGAGCCCGATCCTCGGTCAGCGGGCAGGGCACGGTGCTGTTCATCGACGAGGTGCATCGATTCAGCAAGAGCCAGCAGGATGCCCTGTTGCCGGCAGTCGAGAATGGCTGGGTAACGCTGATCGCGGCCACAACTGAGAACCCCAGTTTCTCTGTGATCTCACCTCTGCTGTCCCGCAGCCTTGTGGTGACCCTGCAGCCGCTGACCGACGTGGATATCGACCTGCTGCTTCGGCGAGCCCTGCATGACCCTCGTGGATTCGACGATCGATTTGCGATCGATGATCAGGCAATGGTGGATCTCGTGCATCTGAGTATCGGGGATGCGCGGCGAGGACTCACAGCCCTGGAGGCGGCGGCCATCGCGGCAGACTCAGCTGGATCGTCGGTCATTTGCCTGGAGCATGTTGAACAGGCCGTCCAGCATGTGGCCTTGCGCTACGACAAGGATGGCGATCAGCACTATGACGTGATCAGCGCCTTCATCAAGAGTGTGCGAGGCAGTGATCCAGATGCCGCTTTGCACTATCTGGCCAGAATGCTGGAGGCAGGGGAGGATCCGCGTTTTATCGCGCGCCGGCTCATGATCCTTGCCAGCGAAGACATCGGCATGGCTGATCCACAAGTGCTGCAGACCGCCGTGGCGGCGGCGCAGTCGGTGGCGATCGTTGGCATGCCCGAGGCTCAGATCATCCTTGCGCACGCCACGATTCATGCAGCCCTCGCACCCAAATCCAATGCAGTCGTCACGGCCATCGGCGCGGCAGCAAATGATGTGCGTCGGGGTCGGGTCGGCTCAGTTCCCATTTGGCTTCGCGATGCCCATTACCCCGGAGCCAAGGATCACGGGCACGGCGCGCAGTACATCTACCCCCACGACCTGCCAGAAGGCGTGGTAGCGCAGACATATCTGCCAGAGGTGCTGCAGGGAGTTCGCTACTACCGACCTTCACAGCATGGCGCCGAGGCAGCTTGGTCCAAGGTTGCCGAACGGCTTGCGCAACTGCGTAGCGGACAGAACGAGAATCCCGAGCATTAAGGTTGGAAGCCTTAACCAAAGGGAGAGTTGTGATGCGCAGGATGTTCTGGTTTGCCGTCGGGGCGGCCGTAGGGATCCTTGCGTATCGACGCGGTCAGCGCTTTGTCGATGAGTCGCGTGAGCGTGGCATCGTGATGACCATTCAGCAAGCTGCTGTCAATGCTTCTGCGGCTGTGGAGTCCGCGCGATCAATGGTCGAAGCTCGGCTCAACAGCGATCGCAATCACGAATCAAAAGGGGCCTGACCGTGGATTCCGCTGAGATTCGCAGTCGCTTCCTGCGCTACTACGCCGATCGAGGGCACCAGATTGTGCCGTCGGCTTCGTTGCTGCTTGATGACCCCACACTGTTGTTCGTCAACGCAGGCATGGTGCCCTTCAAGCCGTATTTCCTTGGGGAGGCTCCAGCCCCATACCCGCGGGCAACCAGCGTCCAGAAGTGCGTCCGTACCGGCGATATCGAGGAGGTCGGCAAGACCACTCGGCACGCCTCCTTCTTCCAGATGGCTGGCAATTTCTCCTTCGGTGACTATTTCAAGGAATTGGCCATTCCGATGGCCTGGGAACTGCTGACGAGTTCGGTGGCTGATGGTGGCTACGGCTTCCCCGAGGACAAGTTGTGGGCGACGGTCTATCTGGATGACGATGAGGCCATCGACATCTGGCACAAGCAGGTGGGCTTGCCGCTTGATCGCATTCAGCGCCGCGGCATGGCCGACAACTTCTGGTCGATGGGGATACCCGGGCCCTGCGGTCCCTGCTCGGAGATCTACTACGACCGTGGTCCAGAGCATGGTCGCGATGGTGGTCCGGTGGCTGATGAGGATCGCTACCTCGAAGTCTGGAACCTGGTCTTCATGCAGTCCGAGCGTGGAGCCGGGCCAGCCAAGGAGGACTACCCGATCCTTGCGGATTTGCCAGCGAAGAACATCGACACAGGTATGGGGCTGGAACGCATGGCAGCGCTCCTGCAGGGCGTGGACAACATCTACGAAATCGACACCACGCGCGGAATTCTTGATCGTGCAGTCGAACTGAGCGGCACTCGGTACGGGGCCACCCCAAAGTCCGATGTCGCGCTGCGAGTGATTGCAGATCATGCGCGTACATGTGCCTTCCTCATCGGTGACGGAGTCCTGCCGGGCAACGAAGGCCGCGGATACGTCTTGCGTCGTTTGATGCGTCGCGTCATCCGCAACATGCGACTGCTTGGTGCTCAGGATCCCAGCATGGGTGAGCTCATAGACGCCACTGTGCTGACGATGGCTCCGCAGTACCCAGAGCTCAATGACGAGGTCAATCGCATTCGTCAGATCGCCATCGCTGAGGAGGCAGTCTTCATTCAGACCCTGCGGGCTGGAACCACGATCTTCGACACGGCAGCCCAAGGCATTCGTTCAACAGGTGGCAGCACCGTTTCGGGTGAACAGGCCTTTGCACTGCACGACACTTATGGCTTTCCCATTGATCTGACCTTGGAGATGGCGGCAGAGCAGGGACTTCAGGTTGATGAAGAAGGCTTCCGCACGTTGATGGGCCAGCAGCGCGAACGAGCCAAGGCTGACGCTCGCGAACGCAAGGTTGGCCTAACGGCAACTACTGCCTACCGCGACATTCTTGAGACAGGTGGGCGCACAAGCTTCACCGGCTACACCGAGGTTGATTCCGAAGCCACCATCATCGGACTGGTGCGTGATGGGGCTACGGTTGCGGCGGCTTCAGCAGGTGAGCATCTGGAAATCATTCTTGATCGTTCGCCCTTCTACGCCGAATCTGGCGGGCAGCTGGGTGATCGTGGCCGCATCGTTTCGTCAACCGGCGCTGTCGCTGAGGTGTATGACGTACAGATGCCCGTGCCAGGGCTTTTCGTCCATCGCAGTGAAGTGCGATCGGGTGAATTCGCTTCAGGAATGAGCGTCGTTGGCCACGTCGATATCCAACGTCGTCGGGCAATCTCGCGGGCGCACACGGCCACCCACCTCATCCATCGCGCCTTTCGCGAAGAACTCGGTGACACCGCCACTCAGATGGGATCTGAGAACGCACCGGGTCGCCTGCGTTTCGATTTTCCAAGTTCCACACCAATCGCTCCTGATGTCATGCAGTCCGTTGAGGCTCGCGTCAACGAGGTGCTGTTGGAGGATCTCGCGGTAACTGCGCATCAGATGTCTCAGGCGGACGCACGAGCCCTTGGCGCAATGGCACTGTTCGGCGAGAAGTACGGCGATCAGGTACGTGTCATCTCAGTGGGGGACTGGGCGCATGAACTGTGTGGCGGTACTCACGCACAGCGGTCCGGGCAATTGGGCGTAGTCACCTTCCTTGGCGAAGGCTCCATCGGTACCGGAGTGCGAAGGGTGGAGGCTCTCGTTGGAGCCGACGCCTATCAATTCCTGGCCCGCGAACACGTGCTCGTGAATCGACTCACCGAACTGCTGAAGGTTCCTGCTGAGCAGATCCCTGATCGGATCGAACGCACGATTGCCTCGCTCAAGACTGCCGAGCGCGACCTGGAGAAAGTGCGCAAGTCTGCGTTGTCGGCAAGTGTTGACGACGTCATCGGGGCAGCAGTTGAGATCGGTCCCGTGCACGTGTGGGCCTTCCAAGCACCCGAGGGCATGGATGCGGCGGCATTGCGCGAAGTGGTCGTGCAGGTCAAGGGCAGAAATCGGTCCGGTGTGCCGGTAGTCCTCTTTGGCACAGTTGTCGCAGACGGAAAAGTCTCGGCAATTGCTGCAGCCAACGAGCAGGCCATCGCTCTGGGAGTGGGCGCCAACATTCTCCTCGCCGCCGCGCTGCCGCTCTTGGGCGGACGAGGCGGTGGCAAACCAGACCTCGCCCAAGGTGGCGGAACTCACCCGGCAGGGGTTGCAGACGCAATTGAAGCCGTGAAGGCAAGCATCACGGCTCGGGTGTCCAACTGACTGAGCTCACCGGCGTGCTCCTTGCCTGCGATGTTGGCACCGTGCGCATCGGCGTAGCGCGCAGCGACGCCGGCCAGGTGCTCGCCGTCCCGCTGGACAGCGTGCCGGCAGGTGACGCGGCAATCAGCCAGATTCTTGAGCTCATCAGTGAGTATTCAGTGGTGGAGATCATCGTGGGTCTGCCGTTGAAGATGGATGGAAGTGAGGGTGCTTCGGCTGAGATGGCGCGCACATGGGCAGCGGAACTTGAATCCAGCACTGAGATCCCACTCCGACTCGTGGATGAGCGACTCACAACAGTGCAAGCGCAACGCGGGATGCATGCGGCGGGCCGGACGGTGAAGAACTCGCGATCCTGGATCGACAGCGCGTCAGCCGTGGTGCTGCTGCAATCAGTACTTGAAAGCAGGTCACGATGATGTCTCGTCGCAATCGGCTCGTCACACTTGTGGTGTCTGTTGTTGCAGTGCTCGCATTGATCGTGGTCTTCGTCGCTAGCGGCGGTGGGAGCGATTTCTCGGGGCCTGGTACTGGTAAGGCTGTCGTCATCGTGGTACGCGGCGACTCACTCTCCGGCATCGCCAACACGCTGGTGCAAGCCGGAGTGGTGGCATCAGAATCCGCGTTCCTGGATGCGGCGCAGGGCAACGACAAGTCGCAGACCATCGGCCCAGGGCGGTACACCCTGCTGCGGGAGATGAGTGGCGAAGGTGCACTTGCGTTGATGCTGGATCCGAAGTCACGCGCTGACAGTCGACTCGTCTTGCCTGAAGGCCTGCGTCTGCAACAAAGCGTTCAGACAACAGCGCAGGCCACCGGGATTGCGACTGAGAGCCTTGACGAGTCCTTGAAGAATTCGGCAGCACTCGGACTTCCGGCTTGGGCAAAGGGCCAGCCAGAGGGCATGCTCTTTCCGGCGAGCTATGACCTCGCTGGCGATGAGTCAGCTGACGATGTGGTGAAGATGCTGTTCAAGCGCTTCAACCAGGAGAGCAGGGAACTGGATCTTGAAGCGAGAGCAGCAGCCTTGCAGTCAGATCCATACAGCATCATGGTCATTGCTTCGATGATTCAGGCCGAGGGTCACCCAGGCGACTATACAAAGGTCTCAAGAGTCATCTACAACCGACTCGAAGCGGGCATGCCTCTGCAGTTGGACTCAACAGTTGCGTACGGACTTGGCATCACCCAACTCAGCCTCACCGGCGAGCAGCTCAAGAGCGACACGCCCTACAACACATACGTGAACAAGGGCATCCCGCCAACCCCGATCAATTCGCCTGGGTCCGCCGCAATAATGGCGGCGCTGTCCCCGGCCCCGGGCAAGTGGCTGTACTTCGTCACCGTGAATCCCGACACTGGCGAGACCAGATTCGCGCGCAACTACTCAAAGTTCCTTCGCGATAAGGCAGTTCTGACCGAATATCTCAGAACGCATGGGTGAGAATCAGGCGATGAAGCGTGCTGCGGTTCTTGGTTCTCCTATCGCGCACAGTCTGAGTCCCGCTCTGCATCGAGCCGCATACGCAGCACTGGGGCTTGATTGGACGTACGACGCCATCGAAGTAGACGAGAGTGAACTTGCCCATTTCCTTGCTCAGCTTGATGATTCATGGGCAGGGCTGTCTCTGACGATGCCCTTGAAGGAAGTGGCCATCGAGCTGTGCGAGCTGGTTGATCCCACCGCATTGTCCATTCGTTCCGTGAACACCTTGCTGCCCACTGCCACCGGATGGTCGGGCACCAATACCGATGTCACCGGGATCGTGCGCTCACTTGAGGAGATCGGCCTTGGCTCAGATCTGGACTCGGCCCTGATTCTTGGTGCAGGCGCCACAGCGCGCAGCGGCATCGCCGCCCTTGCACAGATGCGGGTTGGATCTGTGGGCGTCGCTGCCCGCCGACCCGAGCAAGTCGCTGAGTTGCTTGAGCTTGCTGAATCCCTCGGCCTGTCAGCGAGCGCGGTTGCATGGGAACCCAAGCCATCGAGTCTTGATGTGTCACTTGTGCTGAGCTCGCTACCCGGGGACGCTGGAGCACCATGGGCCCAAGTTGCTGGCAGCACTTCTGCCGCCTTGCTCGATGTGGCCTATCACCCATGGCCGACGCCTTTGGCCGCTGCTTGGCCTACAACTCAGATCGCGAGCGGGCGATCAATGCTGCTGTGGCAGGCCGTTGAGCAAGTGCGGCTGATGACCGGGCTCGACGGACCTGTCGATGCAATGCGCGCCAGCCTGAACTGATGCGCTTGCCGTGCAGGCAAAATCGGATCTGACAGGATTAGGGCATGGTGCGTTGGCTGACTGCGGGTGAATCGCATGGTCCAGCCCTTGTAGCGATCGTCGAAGGCCTGCCCGCGGGTATCGAAGTGACCTCCGGGGATATTTCTGTGGAATTGCAGCGACGCCGATTGGGCGTTGGTCGCGGTGCTCGCATGAAGTTCGAGAAGGACGAAGTGCGCATCATCGGAGGCATCCGTCATGGCCTGACACTCGGCGGACCGGTAGCAATCGAAGTCGGCAACACCGAATGGCCAAAATGGCAGGTCGTGATGTCGCCGGACCCAGTTGATGCCGAAGAACTTGCAAGCCTGGCTCGCAATGCACCCTTGACCCGGCCTCGACCAGGTCACGCTGATCTGGTGGGCATGCAGAAGTACGGATTCACGGATGCGCGGCCAATTCTGGAACGTGCCAGTGCCCGCGAGACTGCGGCTCGAGTCGCCCTTGGTGCGGTCGCCAAAGCCTTCCTTCGCCAGATTGCCGGCATTGAGGTCTTCAGCCACGTGGTACGCATCGGATCAATTGCCAGCCCTGAAGGAGCGTTGCCCTCGCCGGCTGACCTGGCAGCAATCGACGACGACCCCGCCCGCTGCTTTGATCCCAAGACGGCGGCCGCAATGGAGGAAGAAGTAAGCCTCGCGCATCGCGAGGGAGACACTCTGGGCGGCGTCGTCGAAGTCATTGCCACCCAACTTCCGCCTGGCCTTGGCAGCCATGTGCACTGGGATCGGCGCCTTGATTCCCGTCTGGCTGCCGCACTGATGGGCATTCAGGCGATCAAGGGCGTGGAGATCGGTGACGGCTTTGGTCTGGCTGCTGTGCGCGGCAGTGACGCTCAGGACGAGATCATCGCGGGAGAGTTCGGGCTTGAGCGCACTTCAGGCAAGTCCGGCGGTACCGAAGGCGGTATGTCCACAGGTGAGACTCTGCGGGTGCGCGCTGCTATGAAGCCAATCTCGACAATTCCACGAGCCTTGCGCACTGTTGACATTGCCACCGGTGAGGCCGCGCCAGCCATCAATCAGCGTTCCGATGTGTGTGCTGTGCCCGCTGCAGGTGTCGTTGCCGAAGCGATGGTTGCGTTGGTGCTGGCAGACGCCATCACGGAGAAATTCGGCGGAGACAGCGTTGCCGAGACCAGACGCAATGTGCAGGCCTATCTCGCAAATCTGACCATCCGATGAGTCCCGTGGCGGTGCTGGTCGGCGCTCCCGGGTCCGGCAAGTCAACTGTTGGCAAGAGGCTTGCCACTGCAATGGGCGTGGACTTCGCTGACGCTGATGCACTGATCGAGGCAGCGATGGGCATGTCGGTGTCTGACATCTTTGTGACTCTCGGTGAGCCGGCATTTCGCGCCAAAGAGCTCGAGGTCATTTCACAGGCACTGCGGGACAGCACTGGTGTGCTCGCGCTCGGCGGGGGAGCGATAGTGAACCCGAGTACTCGTGAAGCTCTGCGGGGTGAGCAAGTGATCTGGCTTCAGGTCGATCTTGCCTCGGCAACAAGTCGCGTTGGCATGAATACGGCTAGGCCGCTCCTTATCGGCAATGTGCGCGGAAAGATGGCAGAACTGATGGCTGAGCGGGCACCGCTCTACGAAGAAGTCAGCTCCATTACCGTCAACACCAGTGGACGCAAGGTTCGTGAGGTGGTCGACGAGCTCGTGGATCTGCTCAAGGCCCGCGATGAAGCCAGCAGTGTGACGTCACATGACTAGTCACCGCATTCACGTCAGCGCCGAACGGGAGTACGACGTTGTCATCGGACGTGGCGTGCTTTCGGAATTGCACTCATTGCTTGAAGGGTCCACGCGAATTGCCATCGTGCACGCACCTACGTTGAGTGAGCGTGCCGCTGCCCTTGAAGCCATGCTCAGTGTTGAGGGCTACGAGATTCTCGGAATCCAGTTGCCTGATGCTGAAGCGGCGAAGACCAGTGAAGTACTCGCGCAATGCTGGGCTCAGCTCGGAGCAGCCGGATTCACTCGCAATGACACGATCGTGAGTCTGGGCGGCGGAGCGACGACAGATCTCGCCGGATTCGCCGCTGCCACCTGGTTGCGCGGGATTCCCTTGGTGCACGTGCCCACAACAGTGTTGGGCATGGTCGACGCCGCCGTTGGCGGCAAGACGGGGATCAACACCTCGGCAGGCAAGAATCTTGTCGGCTCGTTCTACAGCCCGGTCGGTGTGATTTGCGATGTCGACCTGCTTGAGACTTTGGATCAAAGCGATATCAACGCTGGCTTGGCCGAAGTAGTCAAGGTTGGCTTCACCTCCGATCCTGAGATCCTTCGCATCGTGCAGGCCGACCTTGCGGCTGCCACTGATCCGTCAAGTGACGTGATGATTGAGCTGATCGCGCGGGCAGTGCAGGTGAAGGCAACTGTGGTCGGCTCAGACTTCCGCGAGGTTCGAGCCGGCTCTGCGCTTGGTCGTGAGGTGCTGAACTACGGGCACACCCTGGGTCATGCAGTTGAGCACCTTGAGCAGTACGCCTGGCGGCACGGGGCGGCAATCAGCGTTGGCATGTGCTTTGTAGCTGAGCTGGCCCGGCTCGGCGGGCGTCTGAACCCCGCAGATGCTGCTCTGCATTTCCAGATTCTTGGAAGCCTGGGTCTGCCAACTTCCTATCCAGCAGGCCTTTGGCCCGAACTCATCAAGGCGATGAGCCTGGACAAGAAGGCTCGCGGTTCAGTGATTCGCTTCGTTGTTCTGGATGGCATCGGGTCCCCCGTCTCTTGGGATGGCCCGGAAGAACAGCTTCTTGAGGCGGCATACGCGGCGATTGCGCGCTGAAGTTCCGCGGCTGTCCGCATTAGGCTTCATATATGTCACGTACGGTGCTTGTGCTTAATGGCCCGAACCTCAATCGCCTGGGAGTGCGCGAACCCGACGTTTACGGGCGCACCACTTTTGCTGAGTTGAGTCAGATGTGCCGTGAGGCAGCGGAGTCCTATGGCATGTCGGCTGATATTCGGCAGACCAATGACGAGGCGCAATTGATTGATTGGCTGCACGAAGCCGCTGATCAGGGGTTGCCGGTAGTGATGAATCCTGCTGCCTTCACGCACTACTCATACGCCTTACGTGACGCCTGCGCGATGCTGACGGCCCCGCTCATCGAGGTCCATCTCTCAAATCCCTCTGCGCGGGAGGAATTTCGCCACACCTCAGTCATTGCCGGGGTGGCCAGCGGCACCATAGCTGGGTTTGGTGTGGACTCATACCTCTTGGCCTTGGAGCAGATTGCCCGATTGACCGCCTAGCCCTGCACCTTGGCCGGGTGATCTGCGAATGCTGAGTAGGATCATGCGACCTTTGAATTGACGTACCTCTGGAGTGATTCGCGTGGCAACCTCGAACGATCTCAAGAACGGCCTTGTCCTGAACATTGATGGACAGTTGTGGACCGTGATCGAATTTCAGCATGTCAAGCCTGGCAAGGGCGGTGCATTCGTGCGCAGCAAGCTGAAGAACGTGTTGACTGGCAAGGTGGTTGATCGGACTTTCAATGCCGGGGTCAAAGTCGAGACTGAGCAGGTCGATCGTCGCGATATGCAGTACCTCTACCGTGATGGTGAGGACTGGGTGTTCATGGACGTCAGCAGTTACGAGCAGTACCCCGTGCCCAACGCCGTTGTTGGGGATTCCTCGCGTTTCCTGCTTGAGAACCAGGTTGCCAATGTCTCGATTCACAATGGATCGCCGATCATTGTTGAGCTGCCCGCGAACGTCGAACTGACGATCACCTACACCGAGCCGGGCGTGCAAGGCGACCGATCAACAGGTGGCTCAAAGCCGGCCACTCTCGAAACGGGCACCGAGATCCAGGTTCCGCTCTTCATTGAATCTGACACCAAGGTGAAGGTCGATACTCGCGACGGCTCGTACCTCGGGCGCGTGAACGACTAGTGGCAGCGCGAAGCAAGGCACGCAAGCGTGCACTTGACGTGCTCTATGAAGCCGATGTGCGTGGCACCAATGCGTCCGAAGTCCTGTTGGGGCAGATTGATCGACGTGCGGCAGATCACGAGCCGGAACTCAACGCGTATGTCACCGAACTTGTTGAAGGTGTGGTCGCCAATCAGGAGCAGATTGACGAGATTCTGAGCACGTATTCCATGGGATGGACCTTGGAGCGCATGCCAGCAGTCGACAGGGCAGTGCTTCGCATCGGCACCTTCGAAATCATCTGGGCTGATGATGTGCCCGACGCCGTAGCAGTGTCCGAGGCGGTGGCATTGGTTGCGGATCTCTCGACAGAAGAGTCAGCTTCATTCGTCAACGGACTGCTTGGCCGCATCATCGAGATCAAGCCGCAGTTGGCAGTCGCGAGTCTGGGCGACAACTAGCCACAAAGATTTCGCCGAGTCGCTGCCTTGCGTGCCATTGGGATGCCACTCGAACGGGGGACATTTGGTCTATGCTCGGCGCGTGACGGTTAGCGAGCCTCCTA
Source organism: Actinomycetota bacterium (assembly GCA_030684515.1). Taxonomy (NCBI): domain Bacteria; kingdom Bacillati; phylum Actinomycetota; species Actinomycetota bacterium. The sequence goes on along the minus strand of JAUXVJ010000017.1, from coordinate 14,530 downwards.
CTGGCGCTGATCGACGCGATCCGCATAATCCCTTGCGTCGTCCCAGCGACTACACAGGAGATGGCAGGCGTCGGCGGCATTGGACCGGTCCCGAGCGCCTACTTCGGCTCAATTACCGCCGTAGCCCCATCGCTACATTGATCTGCACGCTGACCCTGCTGATGGGTACGAGCGCCGTTGCCTATGGCACAACCCGCGTTGGATCCATCTACAACGATGAGGCATTTGCCGGCAGTGGCTGGGCGAGTTGCTCGACGCCCATCAGTTTCACCACCGACACCTCCTACCTGTCCAAGGACATGGCAGCCAGCATCCGCCCAGACTTGGCCGCTGCATTCGAAGAATGGACTCGTGGCGCGGGCTATGCATTTGTGGATGAGGGGGAGCATCCCGTGGTCTTCGATGATGCGACTTCCACGGTCAGAACTTCAGCCGATCTGCAACGGAACATCGCCGTCTATTTCGTGCCGGACTCACGTTCGAGGATGATCACCAGCGCGGTCGTGGGCTTCGCCTCGCCCAACATGGTTCGGCCTGACACCCGGGAGATTGTGGGCGGGTACATGGTCGTGAGCGCTGACTACGTGAAGGTGGTGGATCCTGTACGCAGACGCGCTCTCTTCATGCACGAACTTGGGCATGCATTGGGATTGGCGCACAGCGATGACCCGGGCAACGTGATGTACAAGTACATGCACAACAACGCCACCCTGGCCAGCGGTGATATCGCGGGAATCAAGGCCATCGAGAAGGTCTGTGCCTCCTGACTTCGCAACTGGCGCAGGCTTCCAGTGCTGTTCCACCGAAATGCTGACGACCGATCATCCACTGGGGTAGCGTCGCGGATTCCGGAGTCAAAGGATTCCAACCTCAGGGAGTAGTCATGGCACAGAAGGCATTGGTCACTGGCGGCAGTCGCGGCATTGGCAAGGCAATTGCACTTGCGCTGGCGGAGAACGGCTTCGATGTTGCGATTGCGGCTCGCACTCTGCGCGCCAGCGATCCCACCCCTGAGCACTCCCAGACCGTTCACAAGCAGGATCTGCGTCCGCTTCCTGGCAGCGTTGAAGAGACATGTGCGCTCGTTGAAGAGCGCGGGCAGAAGTCACTAGCGCTCCGGATGGACCTGACTGACCTTGATTCAGTTGAGGCAGCCTGCGACAAGCTGCTGGCCGAGTGGGGCGGCGTGGACGTCGTGGTCAACAACGGCCGCCATATCGGGCCTGGTCTGATGGACTCGATTCTGGACACCCCAATTGAGCAGTACCCGCTGTTTGTCATGGCGCACGGAGTCGCGCCGATCCGCATTGCTCAGAAGCTGCTGCCGGGCATGATCGAGCGAGGTCACGGCACCTTCGTCACCATTTCCTCAGGTGCTGGCTACGAGTTCTACCCTGAGGGCGCCAGGCCAGGGCTGGGCTACCGCATCGGCAAGGCTTCGGGGCACACCCTCGTGGGCAGCATTCAGGCCGAGCACCGCGATCAGGGCATCAAGGCGTACAACGTGAATCCAGGCTTCGTGCTCACCGAGCGCAACTCACTTGACGTTGAAGAGTTCGGCTTTGATCCGGCCTGGGCCGGACCTCCTGCAGCCGTTGGCGCAGCAGTTGCCTGGTTGGTGACCTCCCCTGAGGCCGACGCACTGCAGCGTCAGAACATCGACGCGCAGCCGCTGGCCCTTGAGCGCAAGCTGTACCCGGATTGGCGTCCGGCAGGCGCGGATACGCCTTTGCTCTGAGGACGACTGACAAGAGTTGTGGCGTGGCCCGGGTGAGATTTGCATGCCCAGCGGCGTGCAGGACACGACAAGAATCCCAAATTCGTGAAGGGTTTTCAGCAGTTGCACGGTGACCAATGGTGGACTTCTAGGCAACACACGTGTCCATTGGGAGAACAGCCCTAGGTATCTGTGGCCCATCTGAGGTGGGTCTATTCGGGCCCCGGCCCTGGTAGCCGTGGCCATGGCCCCGCCCGGTCCAGCAGTGGGCTGACGTCTTCGGCGGGTAGGGCTTTTGCGTAGAGCCAGCCCTGGGCGTAGGGGCAGCCCATCTGAAGCAGGAGGGCGGCCTGGCCGGGATCCTCGACTCCTTCGGCTGTGACGGCGATGTTCAGGGTACGAGCCAGGGCGATGATGGCGGCTGTGAGTCGGCGGTCGTGGGCGTCGGTGGTGACTCTGGAAATGAAGCTACGGTCAATCTTGAGCATGTCGACGGGGTATCGACGCAGGTAGGTCAAGGAGGCGTACCCGGTGCCGAAGTCGTCGATGGCGATGGCGATTCCGCGTTCGCGAAGGCCGGCGATATTCGAACTGGCGATAGCGCTCTCGCGCAGCAGGGAGGTCTCGGTGATCTCGATGCACAGCCGGGACGAGTCCAATCCGCTGGTTGACAAGGCGACGTCGACTGCTTTGAGGAAGCTGTCCTCGGCGAGCTGGAGGGTGGAGGCGTTGACCCGGACCGCGATCGGCGGCTCGGCGCGAACGGTTGCCCAGGCGGCAGCCTGGGCACAGGCCTGGACCAAGACCCAGTCGCCGATTTCTAGCATCATGCCTGTTTCCTCGGCGACCTCGATGAATCGGTCCGCGGTCCACACGCTGCCGTCGGGGTGGTGCCAGCGCAGCAGCGCCTCGAACGCGATCACCATGCCGGTGACCAGATCGACCTCGGGCTGGTACCACACGGCGAGTTCGCCGCGTGCCAGAGCGTGTCGCAGGTTGTTCTCGACGGCTACACGGCTGGAGACGGCGGCTCGCAGGTCCGCGTTGAACACCGACACCCGGTTGCGTCCGGCCCGCTTTGCCGCATACAACGCGGTATCGGCATCCCGGAGGAGCTCTCCTGCGTCGCTGGACTCGGTGGCAAGCGCCACCCCGACACTCGCGGTCGCCGACAGTTCGATCTCGCCTTGAGCGAAAGGGGCCTGGAACTCCTTCACCAGGCGCTCGGCAGCCATGACTGCCTCCGCCGGCTCGTCCAAGTCACGAATCACTACCACGAATTCGTCTCCGCCGAGGCGGGCCACCAGGTCACCGCCACGCACGATGCCCTCCAAGCGGCGGGCAGCGGCGATCAGCAAGGAATCCCCGGCCGCATGCCCCAGGGTGTCGTTGACGTCCTTGAATCTGTCGAGGTCCATCATCAGGACACCTGTCGCCCGGCCCGAGCGGCGGCCCGCGCTCAGTGCACGGTTGATCTCAGCTAGCAATGCCCCCCGGTTGGCAAGGCCCGTCAACTCGTCATGGGTTGCCCGACGCCGCAACTCGGCCTCTGCAAACTTTCGATCGGTGGTGTCGCGGCAGGTAAGAATGAGATGTCCGACCGAACCGGCGGCATCCATTTCGGCAGCAATGATCGTTTCGTACCACCGGTGGCCCTCCAGGTTGTCAGCTTCGTACTCGTAGGTGACCGGCTCACCGGTCTCGAGCACGCGCCGGATGCTGGCTTCCAGCCCGGCACTTACGTCGGCCGCGAAACCCATTTCGGTGAAGGACTTACCGACCCACTTGTCGAATGAAGTGCCGGTCACTTCCGTGACGCGCCGGTTCACGTACTCGATCCGATAGTCGCCGCTGACGCGCATGGTCAAATCGTCTGACGTGTCCAGGACCACCCTCAGTGACTCTGCGCTGGCGGCCAGGGCCCGTTCGGTAGCTATGCGATCAGAGATGTCCAGAGCTACGCCGGCAAGTTCGACGACCGCCCCGGCAGCGTCCCGCACCGGCTCTCCGCGGACCAGCATCCACCCGTGTGTGCCGTCAGGGCGAACCATCTCGAGCTCCAACTCGTATGGTGCGCCCGTCTGCTGAGCTTGGGAGGTGGCGGTCGTGAACTGCAGCCAGCTTTCCGCGGTGAACAACCGACCGGATTCGGCGTAGTCCAGCTCCGGGTCAGTGGGGCTGGTGCCCTGCATCAGGTGCAGCTCCCTCGACCGTGTGACTTCACCTGTAGCCAGGTCCAAAGTCCAACTGCCGACGTGGGCGATGTGCGCAGCCAGCTCCAGTTGCTCCGTCACCTGCCTCAGCGAGGTCGCTAGCGCCTGGGCATCACGTCGCTTCGACTCCTCTCGCAGGGCCTTCCTCCGCGTTCGGCGCATCCACTCCGACACGACGCAGATGAACGAGGCAGTGACGGCGAAGACCACCAGCCCCAGCCTCTGCTGGTTGGTGCTGACGAACGACTCACCGACCAGCAGCGGGCCAAGGAAGATCGCCACCAAGAGCGACAGGCCGACCGCAAACTCCCCGACCCACAGTCCACCGATCACCGCGGACGCCAAGACGGCAGGGTAGAACGTCATCCACAGCAGTTCGGTACCCAGGGAACTCAGGGGCCACACGCGCAGCAGTCCGGCTATCACCACGAAGCCCGCCGAAAGCAGGAAGGGATACAGCACTGGCCACGCCCGCTGCCCAACCATGATCAACCCCCAGCATCTGACCTCAGCGCTTACCCCCTAGCGTGGCACAGCGAACCGGCACTTGCCCGCCAATAGCGCCTCCCAATACCCGACTCATGACCCAGGGGGACGCGCGGCCTGCGCACAACTTGAGTGCTGCTCTTTTGTCGGCAGACGTGTCGATTCGACAGCTCGTCATGCAGATAGGTCATGCAGATGGGTCATGCAGGCCAGCAAGGAAGATGTGCGTGGATGTCGATGCAAGGATCAGTCTTCCTGCTTTGCAAGGGTCAAAAATGCGTTGTGCCCCGGGTGAGATTTGAACTCACACTGGACCGAGTTTGAGTCGGCTCCCTCTGCCGGTTGGGGTACCGGGGCGCGGATGAAGAGTACTGGCCGGAACGTCGGCTGCGATTAGGGTATCCATCGTGTCTGAGTTGGCGATTCGTGTGTTGGTCGCTGAAGACGAGGCATTGATCCGGATGGACCTGGTGGAAATGCTTGGCGAGCTTGGCTATGCAGTGGTCGGGCAGGTTGCCAATGGGCAGCTCGCTGTTGACCTGGCTGCGCAATTGCGGCCAGACGTGGTGCTCATGGATGTGGCGATGCCCGTGCGCGATGGTCTCTCTGCGGCAACACAGATTATCCAGGAACGCATTGCTCCTGTCGTGATGGTCACTGCCTTCAGTGAGAGCGACACTGTGCAGCACGCTGCGCACGCTGGCGCCCTTGGCTACCTGGTCAAGCCTTTCAATCGTTCGGATCTACGGCCGGCTATCGAACTGGCCGTTGCTCGTTGGGCTCAGATGCTGCAGCTTGAACAGCAAGTCGATGACCTTGGCGCACGGGTTCGAGCACGCGACGCGGTGGATGAGGCTAAAGGCCAGCTGCAGGCACAACTGGGCTTGACAGAGGCTGAGGCCTTTGCCTGGCTGCGCAAGCAGGCAATGGATGGGCGAGTAACGCTGGCGGAGGTGGCCGCGCAGGTTCTGCGGGCATCGCCAGCATCCAACGACCGCCACTAGGCTCCCGCCGTCGCCCTAGGATCGCTGCATGTCCAAAGGTCGCCTGATGCTGCTCGACGGACATTCCCTTGCCTACCGCGCGTACTTCGCTTTGCCTGTTGAGAATTTCTCCACCACCACCGGTCAGCCGACAAATGCTGTCTACGGATTCACGTCAATGCTCATCAATATTCTGCGTGACGAGCAGCCAACGCACGTCGCAGTTGCCTTTGATATTTCTCGCAAAACCTTTCGAACGGCAATGTTCCCGGAGTACAAGGCCAACCGCGAGTCCTCGCCAGAGCCCTTCAAAGGTCAAGTCCCCTTGATACAAGAGGTGCTGCGCGCGATGGGCATCAAGGTGATTGAGGCTGATGGATACGAAGCCGACGATGTCATTGCCACCTTGAGTCAGCAGGCAAAGGCATCAGAGTTTGAGGTCGTCATCGTCACCGGCGATCGCGATTCGTTCCAGCTTGTCGATGACAAGACCACAGTTCTGTATCCGCGCAAGGGAATGTCTGATCTAGCCCGGATGACACCGGAAGCCGTTGTGGAGAAGTACGGCCTGACTCCAGAGCAGTACCCGGACTTCGCTGCGCTACGAGGCGATCCCAGCGACAACCTCCCAGGCATTCCCGGTGTGGGCGAGAAGACAGCCACGAAGTGGATCGTTGAATACGGCAGCCTGAACGCGCTTGTTGACCATGCCGATCAGATCGGCGGCAAGGTCGGCGACTCGCTTCGCGCGAATCTGCCTCAGGTGCTGCTCAATCGGCAGCTGACCCAGCTCGACAGCGCTGTACCGATGGCATTGCATGTCGATGACTGCGCAATGCAGCAGTTCGACCGGCAGGCGATCGACGAATTGTTCACTGCTTTGCAGTTCCGTGCCCTGCGCGAACGACTGGCCGCTCTCCAGCCTTCCAACGATGTGGAGGAACTGACCCCCCCGGCCGAATTGCAAGCTGTGGTGACGGTCTCGCCCGCCGAACTTCCCAGTTGGCTTTCGGCACTGCAGCAGCCTGTGTGCTTTGCCTTCGATGGCACGTGGGGGCATGGTGGCGGCGAGCTCCGCGCTGTGGCGTTGCAGGGATCCGGACAAGCTGCAGCGGTACTGGATCTCGATGAGTCAGCATTCCAATCCACGCTGTGGCCCTGGTTCGCGGACCCCGCGGTGTCCAAGATCGGACACGGCGTGAAGGGTCCGGCGCTTGCCCTGCTGGCCAAGGGCGTCGAACTGGCTGGTGTCACCTTCGACACGCAGTTGGGCACCTACATCGCCTCACCGGGTCAGACTTCGTATTCACTTGAAGCCTGCGTCAACAAATTCCTCGGCCGAGAGCTTGCTGCGGCCACGGCAGCAGGTCAGCTCGAGCTGGAACCTGCCGACCGTTCGCATCTGGCCGACCATGTCGCTGCGGTCAAAGAACTGCACGAGTACCTCCAGGCTCGACTGGCCACTGCGGCGGAGCAGTCATTGCTGACCGATCTCGAGATACCGCTCACCTTGCTGCTGGCTCGGGTGGAGTTTGATGGAGTGGCAGTTGATCGTGAGTTGCTGACGGAGCTGAGTTCCGGCTTTGCCGCGAACATGCGCGAGTCTGAGGCGGCCGCTCACGCCATTGTCGGTCGTCCCTTCAATCTCGGATCGCCAAAGCAATTGCAGGAGATTCTTTTCGTCGAGCGTGATCTGCCTAAGACCAAGAAGATCAAAACCGGGTACACGACAGATGCCGAATCCCTGCAGAGTCTGTTCGCAAAGACCGGCGACCCGCTGCTGTCTGAGTTGCTTGATTGGCGCGATCGCTCAAAGCTGCGTCAGATCGTCGAAGGGCTGATCCCAGTCATCGGCACGGATGGTCGCCTGCACACGACGTATTCGCAACTGATGTCCGCGACCGGTCGCGTCTCCAGCTCGGATCCGAACCTGCAGACCATTCCCATTCGTTCAGAGGCCGGTCGACAGATCCGCAAGTGCTTCGTCGTCGGCGAGGGCTACGAGACGCTCATGACCGCCGACTACAGCCAGATCGAGATGCGGATCATGGCGCACCTCTCACAGGATGCTGGGCTGATCGCTGCCTTCCGGGCGGGGGAGGACCTCCACACCACCGCTGCGTCCCAGGTATTTGGCGTGGATCCCTCAGACGTGGATCCGGAAATGCGCCGACGCATCAAGGCAATGTCCTACGGGCTTGCCTACGGCCTCTCGGCATACGGGCTCGGTCAGCAACTGGGCGTGGGTCCAGATGAAGCCCGGGTGCTGATGGACACCTACTTCGCCAGATTCGGCGGAGTGCGCGACTACCTGGCTGCCGTCGTGGAGGAAGCCCGGCAGCGCGGGTACACCGAGACGATCCTTGGCCGGCGGCGCTATCTGCCCGACCTGACTTCCGACAACCGCCAACGCCGCGAAATGGCCGAGCGGATGGCCCTGAATGCCCCTATCCAGGGCACCGCAGCCGACATCATCAAACTGGCGATGCTGGGTGTGGCGGATGCCTTGGCCGCTGAGGGGCTGAGCAGTCGCATGATGCTTCAGGTGCACGACGAACTGGTGCTTGAAGTGGCGCCCGGTGAGCAGGAAGCGCTTCAGGCCATCGTGGTGCGATGCATGATGGGAGCTATGAGCCTGGACGTCCCCCTTGAGGTCTCGCTTGGTCTGGGTTCCTCCTGGGAGAGCGCAGCGCACTGAGGCTGGCCTGCAAGTGGCCTCACGTTCACGAGCGAACAAGCGTGCCGTACCCTTGGTCCGCTGCACGACCGTGCAGTGCCACCTCTGCGCAACCGCGCAGTTGACCTCTACTCCCATCGGACCTCACACTTCATGACCCTCTCTTTGAACGCACCAGCCCAAATTGCCATCAATGACATTGGCTCGGCTGAAGATTTCCTCGCAGCAATTGATCTGACCATCAAGTACTTCAATGATGGTGACATCGTCGAAGGCACCATCGTCAAGGTGGACCGCGACGAGGTCCTTCTTGACATCGGCTACAAGACCGAAGGTGTCATCCCCTCCCGAGAGCTCTCCATCAAGCACGATGTCGACCCCAATGAGGTCGTTCGCGTGGGCGATGTGGTTGAAGCACTCGTGCTCACCAAGGAGGACAAAGAAGGCCGCCTCATCTTGTCCAAGAAGCGCGCACAGTACGAACGCGCATGGGGCACGATCGAGAAGGTCAAGGAAGAAGACGGTGTTGTTGAAGGTCAGGTGATTGAGGTCGTCAAGGGCGGACTCATCATCGACATCGGACTGCGCGGCTTCCTGCCTGCCTCACTCGTTGAAATGCGTCGTGTCCGCGATCTGCAGCCGTACGTCGGCAAGGTCCTTGAGGCCAAGATCATCGAACTGGACAAGAACCGCAACAACGTTGTGCTCTCGCGCCGTGCCTGGCTTGAGCAGACCCAGAGCGAGGTTCGTCAGACCTTCCTCACCCAGTTGCAGAAGGGTCAGATCCGCGCAGGCGTGGTCTCGTCCATCGTCAACTTCGGTGCCTTCGTCGATCTCGGCGGTGTCGACGGGCTCGTCCACGTCTCCGAACTGTCCTGGAAGCACATCGACCACCCATCTGAGGTTGTCGAAGTGGGTCAGGAAGTCACCGTTGAGGTGCTCGATGTCGACATGGACCGCGAGCGCGTGTCCTTGTCGCTCAAGGCAACTCAGGAAGATCCATGGCAGCACTTCGCACGTACCCACGCCATCAATCAGGTCGTTCCCGGCAAGGTCACCAAGCTGGTTCCCTTCGGCGCATTTGTTCGCGTTGAAGAGGGCATCGAGGGCCTGGTGCACATCTCCGAGCTCGCCGAGCGTCACATCGAACTGCCAGAGCAGATCGTTCAGGTCAATGACGACATCTTCGTGAAGGTCATCGACATCGACCTTGAGCGTCGTCGCATCTCGCTTTCGCTCAAGCAGGCCAATGACAGTGGTGATGCGCAGGCGCACGAAGAGTTCGATCCCTACCTGTATGGCATGGCACCAGCCTTTGACGAGGCTGGCAACTACGTTGGCCCAGCCGGATTCGACCCTGAGACGGGCGAATGGAAGGTTGGCTTTGAGGACGAACGTACCCATTGGGAGCGCGAGTACGCCGAGGCGCATGCGCGTTGGGAAGCTCACCGCAAGCAGGTCAATGAGGCACAGGTTGCCGATCAGGCAGCAGCACTGGAGTCGGGCGAGAACATCTCGGCGTACTCCAGTGAGTCCTCAGAGTCAGAAGGCTCACTGGCCACTGACGAAGCACTGCAGGCGCTGCGCGACAAGCTTGCTGGCGAGTAGTCAGCAACACAGCAACGACGAACGAGGGGTGCCCAAAGGCGCCCCTCGTTTGCTATTCCAGCGCGATGAATAGTCGATAGGTTCTGCACGTGATTCGAGTAGGCCTCACGGGCGGCATTGGTTCAGGCAAGTCCACGATCGCGCAGATGTTCAAGGCGCACGGTGCCCACATCATCGACGCCGACCAGATCGGGCGCGACATCGTCGAGCCCGGCGCGCCGGCGATCGCAGAGCTGGCCGCGGCATTCGGAGAAAGCATCGTGGGCGCAGATGGATCCCTGTTGCGAGCCGAGTTGGCTCGCATCGCCTTTCAGACCCCAGAGCTCACGGCTCAGATGAACGGCATCATGTTCCCGCGCATCGTGGATGAGACAAATAAGCGCTTTGCTGATGCCGAGGCAGCGGGGGAGCGCATCGTGATCTATGACATTCCGCTACTCACTGAGATGGGCACCGATCTGGTGCAGATGGCGATCGTCGTCGACGTGCCCGTCGAAACGCAGGTGGAGCGAGCCGTGTCTCGTGGACTGCCCGAAGACGATGTTCGTCGCCGGATTGCAGTGCAGCAGAGTCGTGAGGATCGCCTGGCCCTCGCCGATTTCGTGATCGACAACTCTGGCTCACTGGAGGAGACTCAGGAGCAGGTCGATCGGATCTGGACCTCCTTGATGCCTGCGTAGCGCAGTCGGACCCTTCCCGTACCGTGTGGTCATGACACGGCCGATCACTGACGTACAGCGCCGTGTGGCCCCGTTCAGTGTCCAAGCGCCTTACGAACCTGCGGGTGATCAGCCGGCGGCCATAGCCGAATTGACCAAGAGAATCCTCGCCGGTGAGCGTCACAATGTGCTCCTGGGTGCCACTGGCACTGGCAAAAGCGCGACCACGGCCTGGCTGGTCGAAGCCCTGCAGCGCCCCACCTTGGTGATGGCACCGAACAAGACTCTCGCAGCCCAATTGGCCACAGAATTCCGTGAGTTGCTGCCAGACAATGCCGTTGAGTACTTCGTCTCGTACTACGACTACTACCAGCCCGAGGCGTACATCCCGCAAAGCGACACCTTCATTGAGAAGGACTCCTCGATCAACGAGGAGGTAGAGCGACTTCGTCACTCGGCCACCAACAGCCTGCTCACCAGGCGCGATGTCTTGGTGGTTGCCACAGTCTCAGCCATCTATGGCCTGGGCACACCTCAGGAATACATCGATCGCATGGTTCGACTTCGAGTAGGGGAGTCAATAGAGCGCGACAAGCTGCTGCGTAGATTCGTGGACATTCAATACACCCGCAATGACATGGCCTTCACGCGCGGCACCTTCCGCGTGCGCGGGGACACCGTGGAGATCTTCCCGATGTACGAGTTGCACCCGGTCCGCATTGAGATGTTCGGAGATGAGATCGAGCGACTGATGACTTTGCACCCTGTCACTGGCGAGATCATCACCGAGGACCAAGAGATCTATGTATTCCCCGCCTCGCACTACGTGGCTGGCCCCGAGCGCATGGATCGCGCAATTGCCGGCATCGAGGCCGAGCTGGCCCAGCGGCTGGCCGAGTACGACCAGCAGGGCAAACTGCTCGAGGCTCAGCGGCTGCGCATGCGTACCACCTACGACATTGAAATGATGCGCCAACTGGGCACCTGTGCGGGTATCGAGAACTACTCACTCCACATCGACGGCCGCGCCGCCGGGAGTCCGCCCAATTGCCTTCTCGATTACTTCCCCGAGGATTTCCTGCTGGTCATCGACGAATCCCATGTAAGCGTTCCGCAGATCGGGGCCATGTTCGAAGGCGATGCAAGTCGCAAGCGCACGCTTGTTGAACATGGCTTCCGCCTGCCCAGTGCCATGGACAACCGACCATTGCGCTGGTCGGAGTTCGAAGAGCGCGTTGGCCAGACGGTGTATCTCTCGGCCACCCCTGGCCCCTTTGAGCTCGCAGCTGCAGAAGGTGAAGTTGTCGAGCAAGTCATCCGACCAACCGGGCTCATCGATCCTGAGATTGTCCTGAAGCCCACCGAGGGCCAGATCGATGATCTGATGGATGAGATCAAGATCAGGGCTGCCCGTGATGAGCGAGTGCTCGTCACAACTTTGACCAAGCGGATGGCCGAAGACCTCACTGACTACTTGCTCGATCACAACATTCGGGTGCAGTACCTGCACTCTGAGGTCGACACTCTTCGTCGAGTCGAATTGCTGCGCGAGCTTCGGATGGGCGTATTCGATGTCCTGATCGGCATCAACTTGCTGCGCGAAGGACTGGATCTTCCGGAAGTATCCCTGGTCGCGATTCTCGATGCTGACAAAGAGGGTTTCCTTCGCTCCGAACGCTCACTCATTCAGACCATCGGTCGCGCTGCCCGAAATGTATCCGGACAAGTGCACATGTATGCCGACAAGATCACTCCCTCGATGCGCAATGCCATCGATGAGACTTCTCGCCGTCGCGAGAAGCAGGTGGCATACAACCTGGAGCGCGGGCTTGATCCACAGCCACTGCGCAAGAAGATTGCTGACATCACCGATCTCCTGGCGCGTGAAGATGCTGATACTCAAGCACTCGTCAGTGAGATCGCGTCCAGCAAATCCAAGCGACGCGCTCCGGCCCATCAGGGTGAGCTGGTGCAGCTCATCGATGATCTGACCGCCCAAATGCACCAATCGGCTACTGAGTTACATTTCGAACTCGCTGCGCGCTTGCGCGATGAAATTCGCGATCTGAAGAAGGAGCTGCGCGGCATGCAGGAGGCCACCGGGACATGATTGTTCCTACCTGGCTCTGGGTAGCCACCATCGGTGGCTTTGTCATCATTATCTTGATCGACCTGTTTGTGGTGGACAGCCGTCCGCATGTATTCGGCACGCGTGAGGCCGGCAGGTGGGTTGCGGTGTACTTCGCCTTGGCCGTGTGCTTCGCCATCTTCATGTCGATCTACTTCGGTCTGAATTACGGCGGTCAATTTGTTGCCGGGTATCTCACTGAATACTCGTTGAGCGTCGACAATCTCTTCGTATTCCTCGTATTGATGACGTCCTTCGCGGTACCGGCCACCTTGCAGCACCGAGTGCTGCTTGTTGGTGTGGTGATCGCCCTGATTCTGCGGGCAATCCTCATCGTGATCGGCGCGGAGCTCATCTCGCGTTTTGCCGGAGTGTTCTACATCTTCGGCGCATTTCTGTTCTTCACAGCCTGGAAGGTCTGGTTCTCACACGATCAGGAGCCAGATCCGCAAGGCAACGGTCTGGTGCGCTATGTGTCCAAGAGATTCGCAGTATCGCCGCACTACGACGGCTCCAAACTGCTCACCAAAATTGCCGGCAAAAGGATGCTCACCCCTTTGGCGCTGGTGATGCTGGCCATTGGCACAACCGATGTGCTGTTTGCGCTGGACAGCATCCCCGCGGTGTTCGGCATCACCCAAGAGGCGTACATCGTGTTCGCTGCCAACGCCTTCGCCTTGATGGGGCTGCGCCAACTGTACTTCCTGCTGCAGGGCTTGATGGGACGTCTACGACATCTGAACTACGGTCTGGCCATCATCTTGGCTTTTATCGGAGTCAAGCTCATTTTGGAAGCCATTCACGAAACAACCTCGCTTGAAGTTCCACTCATTCCCATCTGGCTCTCGTTGGCCTTCATCATTGGAGTACTTGCCTTGACCGCCATTCTCAGCCTGCGAAGTCCAGACCAGACTCCGGTCGATCCCGCATTGCCGGAGGCATAGATGGAGACTTCGGCATTGCTGTGGACAGTCACGGTCCTTGGCATCGTTGGGCTCATCGCGCTCGACTTTGTCTTCGTCAGTCGCAAGCCGCATGATGTCGGCTTTCGGGAAGCGCTCATCTGGTCGATCTTCTATGTCGGGATCGCAGTTGCTTTCGGACTTGCTCTCATCGTCTGGCAAGGATCTGCCATCGGCAGCGAATATTTCGCGGCGTATCTCGTTGAGAAATCCCTCAGTGTTGACAACCTCTTCGTCTTCATCATCATCCTGACGCAGTTCGCAGTTCCCACTGCCCTGCACCAACGAGTGCTCCTGTTCGGCGTCGTACTTGCGCTCATTCTCCGCGGCATCTTCATTGCCATTGGCGCTGCGGCTCTGGAGACATTCGCATTCACCTTCGTCATCTTCGGCGCGCTCCTGATCTGGACAGGTGTGCAGCTGGCCCGCCATCGCAATGAGGATCCCGATCCGATGAACAGCCTGATTGTGCGCACAGTTCGCAAACGCGTCCCGTACACAGACAAGTTCCAAGACACCAAGCTCTTCATCACCGAGAACGGCGTTCGCCTGGCCACACCGTTGCTGATCGTCATGATCTCCATCGGTGCCACAGATCTTCTGTTTGCCCTCGATTCAATTCCGGCAACTTTTGGCGTGACCCAGGAGCCGTACTTGGTATTCGCCGCAAACGCCTTCGCGCTCATGGGCCTGCGTGCGCTGTATTTCCTGCTCAAGGGGCTGCTCGACAAGTTGATCTATCTGTCCACCGGGCTTGCTGTGATCCTGGTCTTCATCGGCATAAAGCTGGTGTTGACCTGGGCAAGTGGTGTGTGGCCGGAGGTGCCGCACATCAGCACCAATCAGTCTCTGGTGTTCATTGCCTTGGTGCTCGTGGTGGTCACCGTGGGCTCCTGGATCAAGGTGCGACGTGATCCAACCGCCAAGGGCCATGCCGGCCGAATTACCGATCCACATCGTCACGACGACTAGCTCACGAAGGCCGACGAGCCCTTCACCAGTTCACCACTGACGCGCGCGCCATTCGGCCAGATGTGGTCGTTCGGTGCCCAAGGTTGTGTCATGCCCGTGTCCCGGGTAGACCCACGTCTCATCGG
>JAUXVJ010000015.1 GCA_030684515.1 Actinomycetota bacterium | reverse complement strand
AAAGTCGATCCTTGATACAGTTCTGCGCATTCCGGGCGATTGGCTCAGTGGTAGAGCACTCGCTTCACACGCGAGGGGTCACTGGTTCGAACCCAGTATCGCCCACCAACCGGAACGCTTTGGTATGGCGTTGTGGCGTAGGAGTAGCCGTGTTTTCCTGAAAATGGGAGACAACGTGTCACTAGTTCCAGAACATCTGGACCCTGCAACACAGCGCAAATATGAATCCATATGCAAGAAATATGGCGTCACTGACCAGACCATCTGGGCTGACATTCGTAGGAATGTTGAATCTACGAGAAATCAGAACACCAGACGTAGCGACATCATCGCGCTTAGGTCAATGATCGGTAGAGAGGGTGCTCCTAGCATCCCCAATGCCCTCAGAAGGGTCTATGAACTGCCAGAGGCAATAGAAGTCAGAACGAGGGCAGTAGGACCATATGAGCCATACATCCTCTCCATGGCCTTTGCAGGGCTACGCATAGGCGAAGCAGTTGCCTTGAACCCCGCCGCCATTCGTAGGAATGCTCAGATCTGCTGGATCGAGGTAACTCTTTCTAGGCAGAACTCAGGCAGGTACAAGGATCCAAAGAGTGGTCAGGGGAGGGTTGTCATCCCCGAATGGCTTTATCTAGTCCTCATTGACTACGACTTCCCTGAGATCCTTCCCAACAGCCTCTATAAATGGATGAGGCGCAGGGGATTGCAGCCGCATGGCCTTAGGCACTTCTATGCGACCTACCTAGTTCGCAACGTAAAGAACATGGAAATGACCAGAAGGCAACTGAGGCATAGGAATATCGCCACGACACTTAGTGTCTATTTGGAGATTGAGTCCGCTGACGAATTGATGGCGATCCAAGGGCTATCAGATCCATTTGCTGAAGTGGCAGACTGCATAGTGAGAATGCAGTGACTCACAGACAAATGCCCACATTGAGCAGCAGCCAATGAGCCATTTCGCCAAGAAGTGCAGCCAGACTGCTCCACATGAAAGTGGAGTTGCTGAAGCAAGTCGTTAAGTTCTATCTCAGTTCCGGGGATTTCAATGGCTTCTACATAAATGGCTCGTCTGAGCCCTTAGTCCTGCAAGACGCTGAAGCATTGGTCATGGATGGGCTGGTACAAGTCGTGGCAACACAGGACCATCTCAACACACACATTCGCCCTTGGGCTTCTAGAAGGACCAAGGAGGAGCAAGCCCAATCGATCCGCGATATGAATAGCAGGTCAGTCGGTGTGTGCCTGTACCCAACCCCTCTTGCTCTTCGCGGGGTGAGAGTCCCTAGACGCCTTTCAAAGCACCCGTTCGGAGCCGATATGGCAAAGGGGCGAGGCACTCTCGAACTTGCCTACTTCGAATTCGATGTACTTGAGCAGTACAGAAACGATGCTAGATACAACTTCACATACTGGGATTTCGGCGTCGATATTGGGATCAGCGACGAGGCCTACATGGACGACGATGAATCAAACAAGGATCACATAAGTCTTGCCCACGTTGGCTTTGCATACGACTTGAGTGAGTACGACATCAATGACCTAGATTCAATCATCGTGCGAAGAGTGGCGGCGTTCTATGGCGACCTCGCCAAACTGACTCCAGAACACCAACAGAGATGGAAGTCGTATCAGGTTGCCGACGACAATCTTGAGCCACATCCTGTTTGGTGGGGATCGCAAATGGGTCATTGGCCGGATGGAAGCGGACCGTTCGAAAGTCTCTTCGCTGAACTCAGGAAGACCAACGAACTTTCCACCAGAATCTGGAATGAGCCTCTGTTTGCCCACGCTGACCGCCCTGAAGACCTTGGGTGGATTCTCCGACCTTCACAGCGCGAATGGGACGAATTCGTGTCGAATTTGGACAAGGTTTTGTCTGAAAATATTCGCCAC
>JAUXVJ010000014.1 GCA_030684515.1 Actinomycetota bacterium | reverse complement strand
CCATCTGCGAAGAATTGTCTGCTGCGACTTCGCCAATTGATTGAGTGCGGCCCCTTGGGCAAGGAACGCTGACGGGTCACTCGCAAGTAGAAGTTGCAATGACGGGTCCAAAGACGCCGACATGTACGCCGAGCGAGCGAGAGCGTCGATGAGCTCGGAAGATTTCTGTAGTTCAGTTCGTTGCCTGCTGGCGCGACGCTGAAGCGTTCCAAGCTTCTGCTGGACGATGTTGAGACCAGAACGGGCTTCGTTGTACCGCTCCGTCGCGCCCTCTGCGACATGCTGTAAATCGGCAACCTGTGCCTGGATCCGTGCGATGTCCGATTTAGGACTTGCTACACCAGGTCCGACTCCGAGCAAGCCTGCTCCAAGGGAAAGGATCACGACGCCAAAGAGCATCCTGCTTCGATTGAAGTGGCTCAAGGGAGTCACAGTTGGTCCTTCCAGTCTCACCTGTGTCCTGTGGACGCTGTCTGGCTACCGCAACTCTGCGGTGTCAGGCTGTCGGAGCCCGAAATGTTCGCCCCTAGTTTCGCCAATGAATCCGGGAAGTCTCGTAGCGAACTGTGAAGATTCGATCAAGAAACAGTGTTCACAACCGCACAAGGGCTGCATCTTAGAGGCATCCCTCCTCGCGCGCTACTCCGCGATTCTAGATCTTGGCGGATCGCAAGCGCTGAGCGTTCAAAATGACCGACACGCTCGACAGGCTCATGGCCGCAGCGGCAATCATTGGGGAGAGCAAGAGTCCAGTGAATGGATACAGAATGCCTGCTGCGATGGGGATGCCTACTGCGTTATACGCAAAGGCGAACCAGAGATTCTGTTTCATGTTGCTCACGGTGGCGCGCGACACGCTGCGAGCCGCCGTGATGCCCCGCAGGTCACCCTTGACCAACGTGATCTGCGCTGAGTCAATTGCTATGTCACTGCCGGTGCCCATAGCAATGCCGATGTTGGCTTGGGCAAGTGCGGGGGCGTCATTGATGCCATCGCCGGCCATGGCCACCAAGTGGCCGTCACGTTGGAGCGCTTCGATGATGGTGAGTTTGTCCTGCGGCTTGACCCCTGCGTGGAAGGCGTCGATGCCGAGGGTTTCGGCCACTTGTTGAGCTGGGCCGGCTGCATCGCCTGTCGCCATGACTATGGATATAGCGTCGCGATGTAGGGCTTGTACGGCTTCTGCTGTGGTCTCCTTGATCGCGTCTGTGAGCGCGATCAAGCCTTCGAGACGGCCGTCGACTGCGACGTAGATGACTGTCTGTCCTTCTGGCTCGCGCCCGGTCAGGTCTGCTGACAGGGTGATGTCATTGATTTGCATGAGGTCGCGGTTACCAACGAGGACGTCGTAACCGTCGATGTGTGCGGCGACGCCATAGCCCGGCTTGGCTTCGAAATCCTGGGGGTAGTTCAGGCTCACGTTTTCCGTTCGCGCGGCTGCTGTAATGGCGCGTGCAAGCGGGTGTTCACTGGCCTGGTTGGCACTGGCAGCCATCCGCAGGACGTGTTCGCGCGTGGTGTTGGTGGCGGGGATGACATCGCTCACGCTGGGATGCCCCACCGTGAGCGTTCCTGTCTTATCGACAACCAGAGTGTCGATTTCGCGCATCTTCTCGATCGCTGCTGCATCTTTGAATAGGACGCCATGGCGAGCCCCAAGGCCGCTGCCAATCATGACCGACATGGGAGTGGCCAGCCCCAGCGCGCATGGGCAGGCGATGATCAAAACTGCTACCGCAGCGACCAGCGCATTTGTCCAGCGCGGCTCAGGGCCCACGAGACCCCAAATGATGAACGTAGCGATCGCAATGACAATGACGGCCAAAACGAACACGCCAGCCACCTTGTCGGCCAAACGCTGCATGGGTGCCTTAGTCCGTTGTGCCTTGGCCACCATCTCAACAACACGTGCCAGCACTGTGTCTGAACCGACTCGAGCTGCGATCACCACAAGGCTGCCGTTGGCGTTGACTGTGCCACCGATTACGCTGTCTCCGGGGACTTTCTCGGTCGGCACCGGTTCGCCTGTGAGCATCGACTCATCTACAGATGACTGACCTGATTCAACAGTGCCATCGACGGGAACTTTCTCACCTGGTCGTACGCGCACGCGATCCCCGACCTCCACAAGGGCGAGTTCGACATCGACTTCAGTTCCTTCAGACGTGATGCGGTGGGCGGTGGATGGGGTCAAGTTCAGCAACGCTTTGATCGCTTCACCAGTCGTAGCCCGTGCACGCAACTCCATGACTTGGCCCAGGAGTGTGAGAGTGCAGATCACGGCAGCAGCCTCGAAGTAC
>JAUXVJ010000013.1 GCA_030684515.1 Actinomycetota bacterium | reverse complement strand
TTTCATTCACGCAAACAAGGGGAGTATCCCTTCGCTAGTGATCGTCATCACGGTGCTCCGGCACCCGGTCACTAGGTCGGCCTGAGGCCGGCGGCGAGAGACCTTGTGCCGTGCATTCACGACACAAGGGAAGTACATGGAAATCTCACTGTGGGTATGGGCAGCCCTCGTCGCTGCAATTCTTGCCATGCTGCTGGTCGACCTGCTCATGCACAGAGAAGCCCACGAGATCGGTCTGCGTGAGGCTGCCACGTGGTCGGTGATCTGGGTAAGCATCGGCTTGGCGGTTGGCGGAGTGATCTGGTGGGTCTACGGAGCTGAGTTCGGGCTCCAGTACTACGCCGGTTACGTGATCGAGAAATCCCTCGCCGTTGACAACGTCTTCGTGTGGGCAGTCATATTCGGCTATTTCGCCGTTCCCAAGCAGTACCAGCACCGCGTGCTGTTCTACGGGGTCGTCGGCGCGCTGGTGTTTCGGGCGATCTTCATCGCAGCTGGTTCCGCTCTCATCGCCAGCGCGGCGTGGGTGCTCTATGTGTTTGGAGTCTTCCTCATCCTGACTGGAATCAGGATGCTGCTTCAGCGCGATGAGCACGTTGACATGTCCAAGTCCAAGACTCTGAAGTTGTTCCGCCGTTTCATTCCCACAACTGAGGAGTACGAGGGCCAACGGTTCTTGGTTCGCAAGGCGGGTGTCCTGTTGGCTACACCGCTATTGGCCGTGCTCGTTGTTGTAGAGGTCACCGACATCATCTTTGCCGTCGACTCGATACCGGCCATCTTCGCGGTAACCCAGGAGCCATTCCTTGTCTTCGCCAGCAATGCTTTCGCGATTCTGGGCCTTAGGGCGATGTACTTCCTCCTCGCAGACCTCATGCACCGCTTCATCTACCTCAAGTTGGGCTTGTCCTTCGTGCTGGTATGGGTCGGTATCAAAATGATCGTCAGCCACGCCTTCTTCAAAATTCCAACCTTGCTCAGTCTCGGTGTGGTGGTCGGCATCATCGCCATCTCGGTCATTGCAAGCCTGATCTCCACTCGAGGCACTGCTGCTGCCACATTGGTGTCCGAAGAGCCCAAAGAGACAGTGCATGAATAGGCAGACCCTGCTCGCCAACTGGCATCGACTGCCGCACCCGTTTCGCTGGGCGGGTGTCGCAGTTGTTGGTGGGACACTTGTGCTGATCGGACTTGTCTTGCTCGTGCTGCCCGGTCCTGGCATCCCTCTGCTGATTATCGGCCTAGTGATTCTGGCGACTGAATTCGCTTGGGCCGAATCCCTCCTGCAACGCGTCAAGCGTCACGGAACCAGCGTCACCTCAGTGATTTCTGATCGACTCAGATGGAAGAGAAAGGGCAAGGGATGAACACCTACAAGTCCGCGAAGAGCATTGAGGACCACCAGCTCTGCCACCCACTCCCAACGCAAAGTGGAGCACGTGCGCGGTCCATGCGTTCACGGTTCGCTCTTGGGGCTGCCGCGCCCTTGGCAGCCCTCATGCTCGCGGGCTGCGCTTCAGTGCAGGGCGCAGTTGACGGAGTGCAGGGCGCAGTTGACGGGGCCCAATCGATGTTGGCAGCCCCCCAGCAGATCGCCGAAGCCTGCCAGACTGCGGTCACTGCCCTCGCGCCTGGCGAAGTAGCCGCCGATGCACAGCAAGCCATGCGCGACGCCACGACACAACTGGACGCAGCTTTAGGCAGCGCGGCGGCAATCCCCGGGATCTCCGCGGTGCGCGACGCGTTCGCCGGCGCCATGCAGTCGCTGAGTACGACCGGGGACACTGCGCAAAGCATCGCATCACGCGAGGCGGTGGTTACGGCTTGTGCGCTGTTCACTGGCAACTAGGTCGAACACGTCTGCACATGACTTGCAGGCTGTGACGTGCGCCGCATGAACCGGTGTCAGGGAGTCCACGGACGAGCGTCACTCATGCTTGGCATCGCCAGCGCAGTGATCCTCCTGGCGGCCTGCTCTTCGACAACAGGCGGTCCCACCCCACCACCGCCTGCCAGCGCTCCGGCCATCGTCGAGCAGTCCCATTTGTACCGCCCACTTGACCCTTGAACACGGTCGCCAGGCAAGCAATCCATGCGACTTTAAGAATTGAGGACCAAAGTCCTTCGCACATCAGGACCGCAGTCCTGTGGTGCTCAAACTGATATCACAAGCGCAGACAATCACTCTGCGAGCGCGGAAGAAATGCCTTTGATACCAACGCCTTCATCAATACGCCATCAGTTCAGCCGCGATCACAAACGCCCAACCAGCCCATTCAGATGAACAAGCCGAACACGGTTCGCAGCAGTGCACAGCCTTGGCTCGTCAAACAACAGGCTGGCTTTGGTGGTAGACATGACTGAGGCATCCAGGGGTCTTCAGTGGAAGCCTACAAAGGAGCCGGCCATGGGCACTGTGCGGCAATCCAGACCAACTCAGTTCGCAGCGATCGGCATCGGCATCGGTCTCGCCCTGGCGCTCATGGTGGGCGTGAACGAACTCGCCAGCGCCACACAGCCCGCTGCCGGTGCACCTGCTGCGAACCAGATTCCCAGCCCCGCCTCCCGACTGCAGCCCAATGGACGCCAACTCACCCCCGCAGGCGATCTGGTGGCACTTGGCACCCTGCCCATGGGTGGGGCCGTGACAGATGACGGACGCTACCTGTGGACGGTGTCCTCAGGACTGCCCAGCAACGACGTTCAGATCGTCGACACCAGCACCCGGAAGGTCTGCCAGATCATCAAACTGCCGGGAGCCTCGGGCGGCATCGCACTTGACTCCGCCCACCGGCGGGCCTACGTCTCGGGACTGCCGAACTCGCGGTGGCAGCCCGAGCGAAGCAGTCTTCCTGGGGCTCTGGGCGATGTCGTGCACGTCATCGGCTGGGGCGATAGCTGCGGTCAGGCGCGTGTTCTGCGGACCATTCCGGTCCCTCCTCAACCGGGGGCTCCCACGACTCAGGCGTGGCCGCCACCTCGCGGTGGCCTCACCGCCACCACCTTGGCTTGGCCACAGAAGCTCGCAGTTTCGCGCGATGGTGCACAGTTGCTGGTGTCACTGAACTTGGCCAATGCTGCCGCGATCGTGAATGTGAACAATGGCGACCAGGTCCGCTACGTGGCCACAGGAAGCTACCCATATGGAGCGGCTCTGGTGCCAGGTGATCGCATCGGCCTGGTCAGCAACGAGGCGGCCGGCACCATCTCGGTCATCGACATGCGAGCTGGCACCAAGCTCACCGACATCGCTGTGGGTCCACCACTGTCGCATCCGGCAGGCATCGTCGTTGACAAGTCTGGTCGCCGGGCATACGTGGCACTGTCAGCCAGCGACCAAGTCGTCGTCGTTGACATTCGCAAACGAAAGGTCGAGCGGACAATCTGGGTGGGCCGACCAGCAGGCCTTGGCACCATGCCGACCTCCGTTGCTCTCTCACCATCGGGCACGCGGCTCTTTGTGTCCGAGTCGGGTGCAGATGAGCTTGCCGTCATTGCCCTGCCGGGAGCAGGCACGCCCGCCGACGCGCGTTGGACTGTCCTCGGGCGTATCCCAACAGCCGCGCAGCCGCAGGCAGTCCTCACTTCGCCCGCGACGCCGACGCGCGTTGCGCAATTGCTCTATGTCTCCGCAGAGGGGCTTGGTATCGGTGCGAACGTCAACGGCCCCAATCCGACTCTGGCCTCCGATCCGATCTTCTGGGCCTTCAGCCCAAACGCTCCGACCTTCGACGTATTCGGCAAGGTCGGCTACACCGCCAAGTTGGTGACTGGACAGGCTGGCCTGATGGATCTGCCCACTGATGCGCAGGTGCGCCAGTTGACGCCGGCGGCCAGTCAACAGCTCACGCCATCAAATGCCCAAGCCTCGCCCGTGGGCACAGTGCTGCGCGCCAATGGCCCGATCAAGCACGTCTTCTTCATCGTGCGCGAGAACCGCAGTTACGACCAGATCCTCGGCGATGATCCGCGGGGAAATGGAGACCCCAAACTCACCCTCTTCGGCAGGGACGTGACACCAAACCTGCACGCACTCACTACCCGCTTCCCCTTGCTGGACAACGTGTTCGCCAACTCCGAGGCCTCCATTCAGGGCCACTTCTGGACGGCCGCAGCGACGGTGCCGGACTACGTCACGCGCAACTGGGTTCAGCAGTACTCGGGTCGCGGTCGGCCCAATGACTTTGGCACCTATGCCGTGACCTGGCCAGGCAACGGCTTCCTGTTCAATCGCGCACAGGAGCAAGGCATCTCGTACTTCAACTACGGCGAGGGCTTCATCGGCGGTTACTCCTCCGTGCCCGACCGTGACCGCACTCCCGAGGTCCTCGCGAAGATCACGGCAACTGCGGCCAACTCCGACCTGAACCCGCCACTGGGCGGCTGTTACGCCAGCGATCTGTTCATCGGCGCGCTGCCGGACGGATCTGCCATCTTCGACTCATCACTGCCGAAGGGCGCTGCAGCCGGCAGTACTTCGCACGTGGACTGCTTCCGCAAGCGCTTCACCCAGCAACTGGCAGCGGGCACCGTCCCGGCCTTCAACTACCTGACGCTGACTTCCGACCATACCCGCGGCACCGAGCCCGGGTTCCCGACGCCTACTTCGATGGTCGCCGACTCCGATCTAGCCGTTGGCCAATTGGTCGAGACGATCTCGCACTCCAGCATCTGGGACTCTTCAGCGATCTTTGTGGTCGAGGACGACTCGCAGGACGGCGCAGACCACGTCAACGCCCACCGCATCCCCGTAGCCGTCATCAGCCCGTACGCCAAGAGTGGTGCGGTGATACACACTCGATACGACCTGCTCTCGGTCGTGCGCTCGATAGAGCTCATCCTGGGCATGAAGCCCTTGAGCCTGAACGACGCGCTTGCCACGCCTATGTATGACGTCTTCGGACTCACCCCCGCCAACGGCGCACCGGTGAAGGCGATCGTGCCCGCCGTTGATCTACTGCAGATGAACACCATCAAGAGTCCAGATGCTGAATGGAGTCGCAGCCTGCCCTTGGGTAGTCCCGACCGGGTACCTCAGTCCGTACTCGACAAGATTCTGTGGCACTCAGTCCACGGCGCAAGGAGCATGCCACCGCCACCTGGGCCAGGGGCCGAAGGCGAACTACTGCAGGAAGTCGATGAGTAGTAGTGCTCTGCACTGGTAGCCACCAGGATCCAGACCCCAAACGTTCGCCTGAACCAAGCCGGCAGAAGAAACTTCGTGCGCCTCAACTCAAGCCCACAAGGAATCTACTGAGCAGGCGACTAGATCCAGTACTTCCTGGTCAGCCGTCCGTCCACGAAGAAGGCCTCGGCAGCCCCAGAACTCGAGCACGCCGGGTAGACGCGATGGACAACATTGGCAGCATTGCCCTCCTCACCTGCGTCGATGCCCTTCGTGCCGAAGATCTTGGTGACCTGGGGCTGGGTCATGCCAACCTTGATGCGCGCGAACTCCACCTTGGTTGCGCACCCGCTCGCCGCAACTGCGGGGGCACCCACCAGCAGGGCCATGCTCATCGCGCCAAGCGCCAGCACACTTGCGGTCGTTGACCGGATCATGGCGACCTCCCTCGCTGTCCATCCAGACTAGCCATGCGGCCGATGAACTGCGGACCTGTTTGGATGAAACTGACCTAGGCAACGTCTCGTGTAGGCCTGGGACTCCCAAGATCTCGCAATTGTGCAACGTCCTATCAATCTTGCGGCCATCATTTTCGTGATTTTGTGAGAGAAAAGGGACGGGATTCTCCCGACTTGATGGAAACTACTAGCATTACCTTGGATATCCTAGTATTTTCAGATCTGCCAAAGCCGGCCCCAATCGACGTAGTTTCTGCGCTGATCACGCCGACGTGAAGGGGGTCACCGTGCACGTGCCCGTCAACCCCGTGCGATTCGTGACCGCTGGAAGCTTGTTCGATGGTCATGATGCCGCGATCAACATCATGCGCAGACTCCTCCAATCACAAGGTGCCGAAGTTGTCCATCTCGGTCATGACCGATCCGTGGACGAGGTCGTTACGGCGGTTGTGCAGGAGGACGTGCAGGGAGTGGCGATTTCGTCCTACCAGGGCGGGCACATCGAGTACTTCACCTATTTGGTCGAGCGCCTACGCCAGATGGGTGCTGGGCATGTCAAGGTGTACGGAGGCGGCGGCGGTGTCATCGTTCCCTCGGAAATCGAGCTGCTAGCCAGGGCCGGCGTTCGCATCTTCAGCCCGCAAGACGGTCAACTGCTTGGCCTGCCAGGCATGATCAATCAACTCATCGCGGAGTGCGACACCAACCTCAGCACCAGCCGCGTTGAAGTCGACTCCGTGATCTCAGGCTCTGCCACCGCACTCGGCCGCGCCATCACCGTCCTGCAGGCCAGCGCCGACCCCGAACTCGCACACAAGGTTCATGCGGCGGCGCGGCAGACATCAATCCCTGTTCTAGGCATCACTGGCACGGGCGGTTCTGGCAAGTCGTCACTGACCGACGAGCTCGTTCGTCGCCTGCGCCGAGACAGCCAGGACCAATTGCGCATAGCCGTGCTTGCCATCGACCCGACGCGGCAGCGAGGCGGCGGCGCATTACTGGGCGACCGCATCCGCATGAACAGCATCGATCCCAGCGTTGTCTTCTTCCGTTCGCTGGCCACCCGGCAAGCAGGACGCCAGATCCCCGAATCCCTGGACGACGTCATTGCCGCGTGCAAGGCGGCCGGGTTCGACCTGGTCGTCGTCGAGACCCCCGGAATCGGTCAGGGAGATGCGTCCATCGTGCCCCACGTCGATATCAGCCTGTACGTCATGACACCTGAATATGGCGCAGCATCTCAGCTGGAAAAGATCGACATGCTCGACTACGCCGACATCGTCGCGGTGAACAAGTACGAGCGCAGAGGTGCCGAAGATGCACGCCGCGACGTCGCCCGGCAGATGATCCGCAACAAGGGCGCTTTCGGTACCGCTTGGGAACAGATGCCGGTATTTGGCACAAGCGCGGCACGCTTCAATGACGATGGAGTCTCGGCGCTGTACCACTGCCTGAAGTCCTCGCTGATCGAGAAGGGACTCCAGTCATTCGATGGCGTGCTGCCCATTGTCGAGGGGCACACGTCCACTCGGCTTGCCGCGATACTGCCACCAGGCCGCGAGCACTATCTGGCCGAGATCGCCGAGACTGTCCGTGACTACCACAAGGAGACGGCTCGACAGGCAGAAATCGCACGACAGCTTCAACAGCTCGATGCCACCTCTGCCATGCTGGAAAATGCTGGACAGGCAAGCGCTGTCCAGACAGTGGACAATCTGCGCGAAGGCCTCGCACATGAACTAGATCCAGAGGTCCGCACGCTGCTCGACTCCTGGCCGCAGATCCAGGAGAGCTACGCGGGCAACGACTTGGCCTATGTGGTCCGCGGCAGAGAGATCCAAACGGCGCTCACGCATACGACACCGTCCGGATCTTCCATTCGACGGGTGTCACTGCCGCGCCTGACAGACCATGGCGAGCTGGTCGGCTACCTGCGCGCCGAGAACCTGCCCGGCTACTTCCCGTATACAGCAGGCGTCTTCCCGTTCAAGCGCACCGAAGAGACCCCGACCCGGATGTTCGCTGGGGAGGGCGATCCGGCTCGAACCAACCGTCGATTCCACCTGCTCAGCGCCGGGCAACCCGCAACACGCCTGTCGACAGCTTTCGACTCGGTGACTTTGTACGGGTGCAATCCAGGATCGGCGCCGGATGTCTACGGCAAGGTCGGCACATCCGGGGTATCGGTGGCCACCCTCGATGACATCAAGGAGCTCTATGCAGGGTTCGATCTCTGCTCGCCTTCCACATCAGTATCGATGACCATCAACGGGCCAGCACCCACGATCCTGGCGATGTACCTCAATGCTGCGATCGACCAGCAGCTCGACTCTTTTCGCGACTTGAACTGTCGTGAGCCCGACGCGGACGAGGCAGCAGCTTTGCGGGCCAGTGCACTGTCGACCGCGCGTGGCACGGTGCAGGCGGACATCCTCAAGGAGGACCAGGGTCAGAACACGTGCATCTTCTCCACCGAGTTCTCCCTGCGCTGCATGGCCGATATCCAGCAATGGTTCATCGATCATCAGGTTCGCAACTTCTACTCGGTGTCCATTAGCGGATACCACATCGCCGAGGCCGGCGCGAACCCCTTGAGCCAGCTTGCATTCACCCTGGCCAACGGTTTCACCTACGTGGAGTCCTACCTCGCGCGCGGCATGGCGATCGACGACTTCGCCCCTAGCCTTTCGTTCTTCTTCTCCAACGGAATGGACGCCGAGTACACCGTCCTGGGGCGCGTGGCCCGGCGGATCTGGGCCATCGCCCTGCGCGATCGCTACGGAGCCAGTGACTTGGCCCAGAAGCTCAAGTACCACGTGCAGACCTCCGGTCGGTCGCTGCACGCGCAGGAAATGGACTTCAACGACATCCGCACAACGCTGCAGGCGCTGTGCGCACTCAATGACAACGCCAACTCCCTTCACACCAACGCTTACGACGAAGCGATCACTACTCCGTCAGCACAGTCGGTTCGTCGCGCGCTCGCGATCCAGATGATCATCGACAAGGAGTGGGGCCTTTCGATGAACGAGAACCCGCTCCAGGGCGCATACATCGTCGAGGAACTCACCGAGTTGGTCGAGGCAGCGGTCCTTTTGGAGTTTGAACGGATCTCGGATCGTGGTGGTGTGCTCGGCGCGATGGAGACTGGCTATCAGCGTGGCCGGATTCAGGACGAGTCGATGCTCTACGAGCATCGCAAGCACGATGGCTCGCTTCCCATCATCGGTGTCAACACCTTTCTCAATGACGAAATCGGCCAAGAGGATGTAGTCACCGAGCTGGCACGAGGAACGGAAGAGGAGAAGCAGTCGCAACTGCGTCGTCTGGACCAGTTCCACGATCGCCACCGCGACGATGCGCAGGCGGCCTTGGCACGACTGAAGGCCACTGCGACCGAGGGCGGGAACGTTTTCGAAGGCCTGATGGACGCTGTCCGATACTGCTCACTCGGTCAGATCAGCGAGGCATTTTTCGAAGTCGGCGGCAAATACCGCCGCAGCGTCTGACCACCAAGACAAGGGGACCGCACAAATGACAGGCGACGCCGAATTCGCGCACTACCAACTCTCAGAGGATCACCAGATAATCAGGGCGGCGATCCGCGAACTCGCCGAATTGCAGATCGCACCGCATGCTCAGCAAGTCGATGACTCCAGCACCTTCCCGCACGCGTCCTACGACGCGCTTCGAGCATCTGACTTTCACGCCCCGCATATCCCCGAGCAGTATGGCGGCGTTGGCGCCGATGCGCTGGCCACGTGCATTGTCATTGAGGAGGTCGCTCGAGCCTGCGCATCCACCTCACTCATTCCTGCTGTCAACAAACTCGGGACTTTGCCCTTGATCCTTGCAGCGAGCGATGACGTGAAGGCAAGGTATCTGCCGCCCATTGCAAGCGGTGAAGCCATGTTTGCGTACG
Source organism: Actinomycetota bacterium (assembly GCA_030684515.1). Taxonomy (NCBI): domain Bacteria; kingdom Bacillati; phylum Actinomycetota; species Actinomycetota bacterium. The sequence goes on along the minus strand of JAUXVJ010000013.1, from coordinate 22,815 downwards.
GACTATCGGAGCGGGAAGCCGGATCGGACATTGCATCGATGACCAGCAGCGCCTCTCCTGACGGCGATGACTGGATTCTCAGCGGTCAGAAATCGTGGATCACCAACGCCGGTGAAGCCGATTACTACACCGTGTTCGCCGTCACCGACCCCGATGCCAAGCGCGGCAGCACCGTGTCCGCCTTCGTCGTGGAAAAGAGTGACGAGGGTTTCACGTTCGGCGGCAAGGAGCGAAAGATGGGCATCAAGGGCTCCCCCACGCGAGAGCTCCTCTTCGACCGGGTCCGGCTGCCCGGCAATCGCATTGTCGGTCGTCGTGGCGAAGGGCTCAAGATCGCCTTGGCCACACTTGACCACACCCGCGTCACGATCGGCGCCCAGGCGGTCGGGATCGCCCAGGGGGCGCTTGATCTGGCACTTGACTATGTCAAGCAACGCCAGCAGTTCGGCAAGCGCCTTGCCGAATTCCAGGGCCTGCAGTTCATGCTCGCCGACATGGCCATGCAGTTGGAGGCTGCTCGACAACTCGTCTACGTCGCGGCTGCAAAATCCGAGCGAGGAGATCAGGACCTGACCTTCTTCGGCGCTGCAGCGAAGTGCTTCGCCTCCGATGTGGCAATGAAGGTGACCACTGATGCCGTTCAACTTCTCGGTGGTTCGGGATACGTTCAGGATTATCCAGCTGAGCGCATGATGAGGGATGCGAAGATCACTCAGATATACGAAGGCACCAATCAGATTCAACGCATGGTGATGGCACGTCATCTCCTGAAGGACTGGACCGCCAAATGAGCACCATTCAGGACGTCGATGCTCCTGTTAGCCTCGCAGCGTGACTGCTCCGCACCTTCCATTTGATCCAATCGATCGCGCTGGTGAACATTGGCAGGAGCACTTCGGGGAGCCTTCAGCGATGATGGTGGTCACATCGATCATGCGCGTGCAGCAACTTCTTCTGGGCGCGCTGGACAACGCGCTGAAGCCCCACAGGATTACCTTTGCCCGCTATGAAGTGCTCGTGCTGCTTACCTTCAGCCGCAGCGGCTTCCTTCCGCTGAGCAAGATCGGCGAGCGTCTGATGGTCCATCCAACTTCGGTCACCAACGCCATTGATCGTCTGGAAGCTCAAGGGCTCGTGCGTCGCGTGCCCGACAGTGTTGATCGACGAAGAGTGCTTGCGGCCTTGACTCCCAAGGGCAAGAAAGTCACTCAGCAAGCCACGCAGAGCCTGATTGATCTGTCGTTCGGCGTCACTGGACTTGACGAGACCGAGATGGAACTTCTCTATGGTCTCCTGCGCTCCTTGCGAGCAAGCGCAGGAGACTTCCCGAGCCAGGCATAGAACCGGGCAGCACCGCGCCACTTTCTTCGCCTGGACTCGCCAGGCACGTCATCAAGGCAAGCGTGGCATTCCAAGTTTCAGCTCAGGACTGTCTCTTCACTCACGGCCTTGGTCGATTCATTCGGAGCGCACGTGATCCATCCTCCAATGCACTCGCTCTGCATTGCTCTGCCCACGTAGGCCTCCAAGTCTCTCCAACGGCGTGCCAGGAGGATCATCAAGATTCATCGCGGAAGCCGATTCACGTGGGAAAGCGATGCGCATCTGTTCCTGCGGCGTGCACAATGCCCAGACGTGGAGATGGCAGGCAAGGACGAAATGATGATGCGCTGGCTTGTCTGCTCCAAAGACAACTGCAAGCGAGAACTTCCACCCGTGGCATGTGCCACTTGTCCGAGGGGCATCAATGACACAAGCTTCGGCGTTTGAGCTTCTTGCCAGTGCCGACACCGTGGCACCCGACCACGATGTCGCCACGCGAATGTGTCAGCAGGAGTGGGGACTGCCGGAACAGAAGCAGGCTTGGGTAGTTTCGAGCCCTCCGCTTGGAGCCAAGTGGACCTACGCCAGGGTGAACCTTTCCAGGCACGAGGCACCGACCTTCCTCAACATTCTTGGACTGCCATTCCACCCACCCGCTCGGAACGAGCGACCGTCTGGGTACGCCTTCTTGCCGGAAATCGCTGCGGCTCAGGGACTGAGACCAGCGCGCAATCACGCCACTGTTGTCGCCTCGCGAGACCTGGATAGCGTGGCCCAGCGTTTGCACGAAGCAGGCGTGAGATTCCGTTACGACCCTCCAGATGAGAATTTGGCGATTGCCAGAATCTGGGTCGGATTCACCGAAGGCATGGAGGACTCATACGATCCGGCTGCCGACGCGGGTTTGCGCCTCGAGGTGATCCCCTATGAGGCTGTCCAGCAGCCTCGGACTGCAATGCCTCCTGATGAAACTCGAACTGTCCCAGGGACTGGGATCCGGATCGCTGCGCGAACTCTGCTCATGAGGAACCTGGATACGCGGATCTCCACGCTCGAATCAGTGTTCGAGTGGCGCCCGCAAAGCGACCACATTGCTGCGAATGGCACTCGCCGGGTCCGATTCTCATTTGCCAATCCCAGGAGCGCCATCATCGAGCTTGTCGATCCTGCTCGGGATTCAGTCGAGAGCGATTTTCTGGAGGAGTGGGGCGAAGGGCCTTTCAGCATCAGGCTTGAGGTGCCCGACGTGGCATCGGTTCAGGACAGGCTCCAATCGTGCGACGCACCATGGATGTGGTTACCACCGGCGGGACCAGGGGAGCACTCCCGGCTGCTGCGCCACCCCGAGTGGGAACTCGGCACAGGCTTCGAATTCACGCCCTCTGAGTAGAGCAGTACGCCTGTTGCATGTCAGATTGGGTGTCCGCACGTTCCACCGCGACGATGCAATGAGTCGGATATCGTCACCGGAATCTCACAAGCCAGGCGGAAGGCGCGATAACGATGCATCTGGAAAGCGGACAGGTCGCAGTGGTGACAGGAGCCGCCAGCGGCATCGGCTTGGCGCTGGCCCAGGCGTTTGCGGAGCGCGGGCTGTCAGTGGTGCTGTCCGACCTGCGCACAGCCGAGGTCCAGGCCAGCGCGGCCAAGGTTGCGACCGAGCATGGAGTGGCGACGCTGGCGGTCACCACGGATGTGCGCGACTCGGCATCGGTGGAGGCGCTCGCCCAGGCCACGATCGATCGCTTCGGTCGCGTGGACGTGGTGTGCAACAACGCCGGAGTGATGGGCCCAACGGGCCCTTCATGGGAGCTCGATCCAGCCGTGTTTCGATGGCTACACGACGTAGCGTTCATGGGCGTCGTGCACGGTGTTCAGGCCTTCGTGCCGCAGATGATCGCCGGTGGCCGTCCCGGACACTTCCTGAACACAGCATCGATGGCCGGTCTGAGGCCCACGCCGAGCATTACTCCCTATGGGGCCGCAAAGGCGGCGGTCGTGGGGTTCACCGAATCGCTGCGCATGGAGCTGGCGATGCATGCTCCCGCGATCAGCGCGACCGTGCTGTGCCCCGGCTACGTGCCCACGGACATGGGCGCCAGTTCCCGGCAGACCAACCCCGCCGATGTCGTCCTTGCGCCGCTGGACATGCCCGCGACCAGCAGCGGGATCGTTGTCGGCTCGGGAATGACCCTGGAGGACGTGAGCAGCGCCGCGCTCGCCGGCATCGAGGCCGATCAGGTACACGTCATCGTCTATCGAGGCGGCCCCTACGACCATGACATTCGAGCACGCCTGCAGAGCGTGCTCGATGACCTGCCCGACTACAGCACCTGACCACCGGCGGAGGATCTTGCCCCGACCAGTTCGGAACCGCGCTTGAGTCTTTCCGCCCCCGTTACGCCAGCGCGCAGATGCTCAAATGCTCTGCATCTGTTCTGTGGCAGGCACCTTTCACCGCACTAGCTACGGCCGAGCCGGTACACCATCTCCTGCGCACTGGTCGCGACGTGCACTCCACTCAGCGAGAAGTACTCCCCCATGAACCAGCCACGGCCCGATGCCAGCGAAGTGGAATTCACAGTCATCAACACCCAGTCGTCCAGGAGGGCTGGCCGGTGGAACCACACCGAATGATCAAGGCTGGTCTGGAAGCTGTTTTCGTCTTCGTCCAATGACGTGGGCAGGCAATTGAACATGTCAGTTATGTAGAGCAGTGCGCAAGCATTCCAACGTGTATCAGTTCCGAGCGGCGTCGCGGTCTTTACCCATGCCCGTCGTCGACGATCGTGTGTGGGGTCGGGGTCACGAGTGTGGTAGCCGATGACACCTGCATCAAAGGCTTCACAGTCAACAGGCGAAGGCGCGCTTGGCATCTGCAGCATTTGCACGTCAGGCCCTGCTTCGGGCCGTTGAAAAGATGCAGCCATCCGGAACAGCAGTCGACTCCCCTGATATGCCGTGACGTTTCGCTGGCAAAAGCCACGGCCGTCGCGATCTCGCACCACGCGCAGATCCACTGGCTTCATTGCATCGCCAGCTGACAGGAAACTGACATGCACGGAATGCGCATCAAAGTCTGACGGCACCGTCTGCAGCGCCGCATTCAGCGCCGCAGCAGCGAGCTGTCCACCATCCATTGCCCGCCCACGGTCATATGTAAACGGAGCTATGAAGGCGTCCTCGCCAACTGGAACTACTGCCAGGACTTCACGAATCTCAATCACGAGATCGGCTCGCTGACGAAGTGGATGCTTCCGCGTAGGCGCCGCCGATCCGCAGCGAAGTACCAGTCACCAGAGTAAGAATCGACACGAGAAGCTCCTAGAGTGAGTAAGTCACGACATTGTCTACAAATTGCAGCCAGCAAGTCATCTCCGTGAATCCACTCCGCGCCCTCCTTAGGACTGCTTGGTTCACATCCCCGCGCGAAAGTTGCGCACCTATAGTCGGGTAGGCGCTTGGTCTCCACAAAGATGAGTTCTGCGCCTCCGAATAGCGAGGTTCGCCGCGATTTCTCACCCAGTGACGCGCATCGCAGCGCATGATTCTGCGCTGGCGTGAGGTGGAAAGAACACCCGTGTGCAAGGCCTCTTTCAGTCTTACTTAAGTGGCGGGAAGAGGCTGACGATGCACGATCTTTGGGTTGAGATCTATGCAGGTTGACCTCATAAGAAGCCATTCCTGCACCCAGGTCTGCTTTAGCTCGGTCACACGCACGGAAAGGATGCAGGGCGGCGGCCGATGGCCACCGCCCTGCATCACAATCGATCGATCAGTTGACCACCTGGCCTGTGGAGATGTCGACGAGCTTGCCGCAGGTCGCGGCCTTGTCAGGCACAGGCTGGCCGTTCTTCACCTCCACGAACCATGCGCACTTCACGGGAGTTCCGTTCGGCAGCAGGCCCGGCTTGAAGGAGATCGGCGCGGGCAGCAGTCCACCGCCGTTGTAATTCGTCACGTTGCGCAAGGCGCTGATAAAGCTCTCGCGCGTCGGGCACTTGCCGGCCAACTTCAGCCCGTAGATCATGAGATCGGCCGCGGCGAAGCCGACTGGTGCGATCGAGGCGTAGGGGTTGGCGTTCGCCGCCTTCATGCCGTTGGCGTAGGTGCGCACTGCCGGTTTCCCGGGCACCCCGATCGGCACTGTCTGGAGTTGGGCGTTGACACCCTCAAGTGCATTGCCGGACTTGGCAATGACTGCAGGGTCAGCGATACCAGCGCCGTTGATGCTCTTCAGGTTCACACCCTGCTGCCTAAGCGCCTGCACAATCGACACAACGCCGTCAGTGAACATCGTGAGGTAGGCGCCGTCTGAGCCAGAGTTCTTGATGCGCAGTGCGGTCGAGGTCGCATCGTGCGTGCCCATCGGCTCGTCGAGGATCATCAGTCCCTGCTTGAGGCCGGCAGGTCCAGCCGCAATGTTTTGGAGGCGGGCCGAGTTGGACGCGCCCGGGGTGTTGTGCGAGACGATCGCGACGCTCGTGACGCCACCGGACTTCAGCTTCTCCATCGTGGCCGTGTTCACGTACTGCGTCGATGGCACGCCCACCGCTGAGAAGGCGTTGCGGTCAGTGGCCATTGCCAGCACGTTGAAGCCCGTCACCGGTATGTTGTTCGACTTGAACGTGGGGAAAGCGGAGTCGGTGGCCGAGGTCATGACGATCCCGAAGACCTTGTCCTGCTGAAGCGCCTTGGTGGCCATGGTCGTCTGGGTCGACCCGTTGGCCATATCGTCGTACACGATCACGTTGATCTTGCGGCCGTTCACGCCGCCCTTGGCGTTCTCCTGCGCGATGCGCAGCGCCACGGCCTTGTCAGCATCGAGGAATGTCGGTGCCGCGGCACCGGTCTTTGGGAGGAAGTTGCCAATGGTGACGGTGCTCGCCGTGACGCCGTCCTGCGCCGGGCAGGAGGCGTTGTTTTGCGTGGCGGGTGCCGGCGTAGGGGCGGCGTTTGCCGTGGTACCGACGAGCGTCAGCATCATGGCCGCGCCAACGCCTCCAGCGATGAAGGCTGTCCGCCCTCCCTTTATGTGAGAACTCTTCATGGATCCTCCTTGTTGAATCGCGATGCGCACAGTGCGCTGCAGTCAGGTCTGGCCCGATCGGAGCACTTGCACTGGTCTGGCTCAGAACCGCAGCGTTGCCCTTCTCTGCGCCCAACTGAATCAAAGGATGTTTGATCGTTACTGAATCGTTACTTGGAATCGATCGATACGATCGCAATTCGGACGCTCGGCATCTCACCATCCACCGGTGCTGACCTGAGCGGGCGACTAGCCTTCGCCCGTCGAGGAACACGGTGCCAGCCCATTCCTAGGCGAAAGGCTAGGGCGAGCATTGAGCCGGAATGACTGATGTGCTGCGGGCGCAGCGTCATCTGCCTGCATCTCCTGCAACAGCGCAACGCCGTCACGACTATTTCGAGCGAATCTCTTGCCAGGAAAGGCTCGAGCCAGCCCCTGCGCAACAGCAAGTCGAGTTCGCGCAGGAAGCGGCGCCTGTTCTGGCTTACCTAACAGTCTCGGTTTGCTGAAGATGGCGCAGCAGCCGCAGCGCCGACCAGTGATTCTGGTCATCTCGATGCCGCATGAACCCTTGTGAGCCCATCAGCGCCGCCTATTCACGGCTAGCTTGATGTAGGTCACTGCCCACAGGGGCAGGTCAGAGGGTGGGCTCCTGCCATCGTGACAGTGCCGCTGCCTGTCCGACTCCGATGATGATCAGCAGCAGTGCCCCGACTCCGTACGCCCATTGCATGCCATGGGCAAAGGCTACGGGATCTGCATGCGCAGAACCTGAGCCCAGACTCGCGGCCACCACGCTCCCAAGCACCGCGACTCCCACACTTGCACCAGCCATGCGCGCCAGCATGCTGGTTCCGGATGCCGTGCCGGTGAGTTCAGCGGGCAGGTCGTTGAGAATCACGACTGAGCCGATGGGAAAGAGCAGTCCGCACCCGAGCGCACAGACGAACGATGCCGCAACGATGGCGCCGATCGACTGCCAGGGTGCACTCACCGCCAGGGCTACGAATGCGAGTACGACCAAGCCCATCCCCCAGCTGAGCGTTGCTGCAGCACCAATCGCTCGAGCGATCCTCGCAGCCTCGTGTGACCCCAGCCAGACACCTGCAGCGAATGGGACCAGGCACATGCCGAGCTGCATCGGCGAGACACCGTTGACCACTTGAAGGTCCTGAGCGATCAGGAAGATCACCCCGGCGAATGCGAGGAAACTCGCGAAGAGCGCCAATGAGGCTCCGAGCACTCCACGGCGCACCAGCACTCGAACCTCGAACATCGGTTCGGGTCGGCGCAACTCCCAGAGGACGAACGCGGTGCAGGCCACGATCCCAACTGTTCCCGCAACGAGGATCACAGGATCAGTCCAGCCGCGAGCGGGAGCCTCGATCACAGCGCCCAGGACCAGGCCCAGGCCGAGCACCGACAGGATCGCGCCGATGATGTCCAGCCGATTGGCTTTGGGGTTGCGCCCCGGTGGGAGTGCCAGGACTCCCAGGACGATGATCGCGATCATCGCCGGCACGTTGATGAGGAAGGCCCAGTTCCAGCTCGCGACAGTGAGGATGGCGCCAGCGGCAATCGGTGACACCGCAAGACCGAGCGCCCCGGCAGCCGACCAGGCAGCGACGGCTTTGGCTCGCTGGTCGGGCACGTACATCATCGTGATCAACGAGATCGCCGGAGCCAACGCTATGGCTCCCCCCACTCCCGTGACGGTGCGCGCAGCCACCAGTGAACCGACTGAAGTGGAGAGCCCAGCCATGACCGATCCGGCCAGGAACAGCGAGATCCCAGCCAGAAAGGTGCCCTTTCGGCTGTATCGCTCGCCTAGGCCGGCGCCAAGCAGCAGCAGCCCCGCCACCGTGATGTTGTACGAATCGACGACCCACTGCAGCGACGACATCGGTGCGGCGAGTTCCGCCGCGATGGTCGGCAGCGCGACATTGGTGATGGTGATATCGGCTGCCATGAAGGCCGCAGCGATGAGCAGCGCCGTCATCCCAAGACGTCTGCGCGCACTCGACATCTCAGTGACCGGCCCGGATGGCAAGAGCGCGGCTGCGTGGTGAAGGAATGGCACCCTTGACGGTAGCGCGCGGACGACCTGCATCTTAGCAAGGAGTTCGACGAATCCGGCTCAATTCCGACGATAGACGTGAACCTGACCGCACCGCACCGACGCCAGCACCAGCACCGCCGAACGGGCAAGACTGTGTGCAGTGCTCCGGAGAGTCATCGGTGCTCAATCCCACGGACATGACGGAGGGTCCCCGATCTCTCAGGGAGCCTTCGTCTTCCATGGCGGGGAGAAACTGAGGCTGCCACAACCAGTGTCAACCGAACCCATTGCAATCTCTTTACCCAAGGGGATTGCCGCGACAAACACCAGTTTTCGGAGTGCCGTTCAGGATTCTCGCCCTCGCATCAGTTATTCACTGGGGAGCGCTACCCAACCAAAACGGAATTCTTCTCCGAAAGTTGCTTGAGTCCCTTGATCTGTCTGGTTTCCTCCGGCGAAGCCAGCTCACGACCAAATGCGCTCGCAAGTTTGACCATGCGCTTGACCAGTTCCGCGTTGGTCGGCAGCCCTTCCTTTGCATATGCGTAATCGCCAAGTCCAGTTCGCACATCCGCGCCATGTCACTGAACATGTGCTGCCAGATCAAGAGGCACTCATCTGGCCTTCGCCCAAGGACCCTGCGATTCGTAAGCGGCGATCCATGGTCGCGTGTTCGCATCAGGGGCAAAGGGCTCTTGCGGGCCGGTGCGACCTGTGATGGATTAAGGGTTCGGCGACGTTACGTTGATGAGGCAACGGGGAGTGGTGATGGACAGCAAATTGCGGACCCTGACCTTTGGTGATGATCGGTCGCCCGGTGCCGACGCGGCTTGGGGCTGGATCACGTCCCATGCGTGGCCGGGGTGGGCTGCCGAGGTCGTGACGGTCACTATTCCCAAGAGCCAGTCGATTGTCTCGCCACAGAACTACACCAAGCCGCATCCGTGGAGCCCGCCGGAGCCGCGAACGGCCCCCGAGATGTGCAGATTCGAGTCGGTGAAACATCTGGCCGCAGACGATGACCCTCGGCGGGTCCTGGGTAAACGCCCGGGCTCGGATCTTGTCATCGTCGGGCCTCGGGGTCAGGGACTCATGAAGGCGCTGCACCTTGGCAGCACTGCGGAGTGGCTGTTGCACTGTCCGGCTACTCCACTGGTGATCGCTCGTCGCCCGGTGCCTACGCAATCGATCATGGTGTGCGTCGATGGTTCCCCTCACGCCGATGCCGCAGTCAAATTCCTGGCATCTCTGCCTTGGCTCGCGGGAACTTCGGTAACCGTTCTTGGGGTGGTGCAGTCGGACAATGATCTGGCGCTCACGGTAGCCAAGTCCACCGAGATTCTCGCAGCAGCTGGCGCGCAGGCAACTCCAGTCGTGGTGGAACCCGATGTGCTGGCCTTGACCGTCAGCCCGCACCTCACCATCTTTGAACACATGGAAGTTCGAGCACCCGACCTCGTGGTGGTCGGGACCAGCGGCCTGACAGGACTTGCTCGACTATGGGTTGGCTCGGTGGCCAGTGCCGTGGCGAGGCATGCGCACTGCTCGGTCCTGGTGGTACGAGACCCTCACGTTGGTGAGGGCAAACATGACCGTTGACCGAATCCGGATCGCCCACCTGGAACAGACAGCGCACGAAACTGTCCCAGCCCCGTGAAGTCAACATGGAACGCGCACAAATTGGCCTTGTGGATGCCGGTCACGAGGACCACTCGTCGTCCCTCCGCGCGTGTGTAACTCACGGCATTAAGCACGCTTTCGCTTGGACGTCCACCGGATGTCAGCGTCCCCTCATAATCCACTGCGATGGCGCGGAAGCAGTCGGGCATCTACCGCACTCTCGGCAGCGCTGCGGCGAGGGCGATCGGCTCGGGCTCGGAGTGCTGAGCAGCGATCCGGTGGCGGACGAAAGCTTTGCGGAGCTCGTCTACAAGGAGCAGGCTGGATGCCGTGAGGCAAGCCAGCAGCCACTGCTGTGGAGTCAGCGTGACCGTGTCAAACAATCCCTGAGCAAGGGGCACGTTCACCACAATGACCTGCAGGGCAAGGACGAAAGCGAGCGCGATCCACAATGCCCGGTTGGTCAGGGTCCGTCGATGGAACACCGACAAAGTGGACGAGCGCACGATGAGCGCGCTGACCAACTGGAAGAGTACAAACGTGGTGAAGGCCAAGGTCGCCGCCTGGTCCGTGGGGAATGCTGTGTCGGCGTAGTGGAGGACGAGCAAAGTGCCAAGCGCCATGACGGAGCCGTTGAGCGCGATCACCCCGATCCGGGACATCGGGAGGAGCTGCTCGCGTGGTGACCGAGGCGGCCGTCGCATGACGTTCGGCTCGGCCGGGTCCATGCCGAGCGCGACCGCGGGCGGGCCATCCATGATCATGTTCACCCACAGGATCTGGATGGCTGTCAGCGGAAGCGGCAGCCCCAAGAGTGGTGCTGCAAGCATGATGGCGATAGCCCCAGCATTGGTGGTGAGTTGGAAGCGTAGGAACGAGATGATGTTCGAGTAGATCGTCCGGCCGGCCTCAACAGCCTTGATGATGGTGGCGAAGTGATCGTCGGTCAGGACTATAGCTGCGGCATCTCGACTTACCTGCGTCCCTGTCCGGCCCATCGCCACGCCGATGTCCGCTGCGCGCAGGGCAGGTGCATCGTTGACGCCGTCACCAGTCATCGCGGTCACATGCCCGGCCTTTTGGAGCGCCCGCACTATGCGCAGTTTGTGCTCGGGGCTGACGCGGGCAAAAACGGCAACTTCGGCCAACTGAGAGTCATCGTCAGGGTCTGCATCCAACTGCGCTCCCGTGCAGGTCCGGCCAACGATTCCAAGTTCTGCCGCGATCGCTTCGGCGGTAGCGGCATGGTCACCTGTGATCATCTTGACGTCTATTCCCGCGCGGTGGCAGGAAGCGATAGCCTCCGCCGCCCCAGGTCGAGGTGGGTCCTGCAGGCCTACGATGCCTAGCAGGGTCAGGTCGTCCACCAGCGTCTCAATGCACTCTGGGTCGACCGATGCGCGGGGCACTCGCCGTTCAGCGAAGCCAAGAATGCGGAAACCTCGACTGGCCAGATGCTCCATCACTGTTACTGCCTCAGCCCTCGCCGAGTCATCAAGGGTGATCGAGCCGTCGGCTTCGGCGAGGACAGAGCAGTGCTCCAAGAGAGAGTCGAGTGCTCCCTTCACCGCGATCAGGGCCCAAGCTGCGTCAGCAGGGTCAGCGTGGACAGTGGCCATGAAACGGTGGCGTGCGTCGAATGGCACCTCAGCGATGCGCACGAACTGCGCCCGCACAAGGTCAGGGTCAAGGCCGAGCTTTGCGGCGAACACCAAGAGTGCAGCTTCCATCGGGTCGCCGACCACAGTTTCGTCGGCGATTCTGCTGTCATTACACAGGGTCGCGACCTGCGCCAGTCGACGATGACCAGCAATCTCGGCATCACTAAGGGCCTGCCCCGCCGATGTCAGCTGGCCTCGCGACTGGTAACCGTCACCGGAGACTTCGGCGGGCTGTCCCCCGATCCATGCGCTGCGCACCGTCATCTGATTGACCGTCAGCGTTCCCGTCTTGTCAGTGCAGACCACAGACGTGGAGCCCAGAGTCTCCACAGACGCGAGCTGCTTGACCAAGGCACCGCGACGGGCCATCTGGTGGACTCCCACTGCGAGGGTGACAGTGACGACAACCGGCAGTCCCTCAGGGATGGCAGCCACCGCCAGCGCCACTCCCGACAGCAGGATCGCGTTCCAGGCGTCGCCGCGCGACAAGCCAATGAGCACATACAGCACGACTGCCACTCCACCGATCACGGCTAGGCGTTTGCCCAATTGAGCGAGCTGCCCCTGGAGGGGTGTCGCTGATAACGGGGTCTGCTTGATCAGTTCGGCAAGGCGCCCCATTTCGGTGCGCGACCCGGTGGAGACCACGACCATCTCACCGCGCCCCCGAGTGACCAAGGTATTCATGTACGCCATACATCTGCGATCGCCCAAGGGCGCATCAACAGCATCGACGCGCTCAATGTCTTTGATTGCGGGAAGGGACTCGCCTGTCAGCGCGGACTCGTCCACCTCCAACTGCACGGCCACAATCAGTCGGCCATCTGCGGGAATCTGAGCGCCAGTTTCCAACACCACGATGTCTCCTGGCACCACGGTGCCAGCCGGAACCTCGGCCAGTATGCCGTCGCGGCGCACAATGCAGGTCGGGGCGAGCATCTTTCGCAGCGATTCAAGGCTGTTCTCGGCTCGAAACTCCTGGACAAAGCCGAGCACGGAGTTGATGACCACGACCGCAAAGATGACGGCCGCATCCTTGGTGTCCCCCACTAGTCCGGCGATCACTCCAGCACCGAGCAGCAACAAGACCAGAGGATTGCGGATCTGGTCTAGGAGCAATGCGACGCGACTCCGCCGGTTGGGTTCAGGAAGGGTGTTCGGGCCGAACTCCGCTTGTCGGTGTGTGACCTCGTCAGTGGCCAGACCTCGCTCGACTCCCACCCCCAGAGCGATTGTCACCTGTGCTAGCGGCTCCCGGTGCCACTGGCGATCGAGGTCTGACGGTGGAGCGGGAGAGCCCGCAGTCAAACCCACGCAGATTCATCGGCTTCGTCAACGTGGGCGATGAGCAGGTTCGCCATATCATCCTTTACCAACGCGGACACGGTCGAGCCAACTGACATCCGCCGCAGCCCAGACAGCCCCCTGGTACCCAAGACCACAAGGTCCACTTCGTGTGCCCGCGCAAAAGCGGTGATCTCCTTCTTCGGATCCCCTGCCAGGCTCACGAGCTCAGGCGGGGTCCGACCTGCAAAGGCAGCCGCCGACCGGGCGAGCGCTTGTTCGGTGTCGGTGACTCCGTCCTCGACCGACACCAAGCTCACCGATACGTCAACCGACCATGGCAGGGACACAAACACATCCAGCGCTCGACGGCTGTGACTACTCCCGTCAACGCAAAGCACGGCCGACCGGGTCAGGTGACCGTGAGGTGCCAGCAGCAGCGGCGCCGGAGGGTGCACAAGAAGCCACTCGGATGTGCTACCGGCCAGCATGCCCGCTAGATGCCCGTGATGGTGTGAACCCACGAGAATCAGTGAGGCATCGGATTGACCCAACAGGACCGTTCGCGGGTCGCCTTCACGATCGACGTGATCCCAAGTCACAAACCCCGCCTCGGCTGGGGGCTGGCGGTGCACGTGCCGAGAAAGCCTGAGCGCAGGACCCCCCGGGTAGAGCGTGCTCTGCACGGTGATGGTCCGCTGCGTCCAACCGTCCCAGCGGTGACTGATCAGCCACGCCCACGCGACATCAGCCGCCGGAGCACCATCGTCGGCCAGAAGCACTAGTGGTGATCCAATGTCGGTGTGCTGACTCATTGAGTGCCCTCCTAGCCAAATTGTTGCAGTATTTCCTGTATGTGCAAGACCCAGGCATGATCCGATTTCGGAGCGCAAAGCCGGGCAGGCTATACCCGACGAGAGGGGGCCAAGTGGCGATGATCGTGCTGGCGCTTCTTGTGGGCGTGGCATGCGCTGCGTTGGGTGGCGACCTCTTCGTGCGCGGCGTGGTGAGCTTGGCAGCTTGGTGGCGGATTCCCGCCGGGATCATCGGCGCCACCGTCGCGGCATTCGCCACATCGAGCCCGGAACTGTCAGTCGCGGTAAACTCAGCGTTGCAAGGAAACCCGCAAATCGCCCTGGGCGATGCGCTGGGCAGCAACGTTGTCAACGTAGGCGTCGTGCTCGGGCTGGCACTTGCGTTCGGCGCAATCACTGTGAATCGCGGGACCCTGGCTCGGGACGTTCCCATGGCATTCGCTGCCCCCGCGCTGCTCGGACTGCTTGCACTGGACGGCAACCTCAGCCAAGCCGACGGACTGGTTCTGCTCGTGGTGTTCCTCGGATGGCTGACCTGGGTTGCCGTTGCCGCCAACTCAAGTCGCACGGCTGTTGTCGAAGTGCTTCAGGAGCGAAGCCGATCCTTGACCATCCTTAGCGCTGCTGCCGGCTTGGCGCTTCTGATCCTGGCCGGGCGACTCATCGTCATCGGCGCTAGCGGATTGGGTGAGCAGCTTGGATGGGACGGATTCGTTGTCGGTGCGGTGTTTGTGGCTCTGGGCACCTCAACCCCGGAGATCGCCACGATGCTGGCAGCACGATTCCGCGGGCACGATGATGTTGGGGTCGGAACGGTGCTTGGCAGCAATATTTTCAACACCCTCCTCATCGTGGGAGTGACCGCGGCAATCTCACCTATCACTTTGGACCGAGCAGAACTCCGCTTAGGCATCGCCGTCAGCATGCTTGTCGTCCTGCTTGCCCTGCCGGGAAGGTCTGGTCGGCTTGGAAGGTGGCGCAGCCTGCCCTTGCTCGCCACCTATCTGGGGACGATCGCGGTCCTGGTAACAACGGCACAGTCCTGAACTTGGCCCAACGGGCTTGAGCTCAGCGATTTCGGAGGCCACTGCCACGCGCTCCTATAACTTTGACCGCGCCCTCAATTCCCTCGCCCGGCACGATTCGAGGGTCACCTGCCGTAGTCAGGAAGCGAACCCCAGCCAATCCGCATGCCTGTGGAATCTATCGTCGTTGTTCGGGTTGAACTTCGCGAAAGGGCTCATAGGTGATCAACGCAAGAAGCGTCGGATGGGGATTCGATGCTGGATGGGAAGGGCTTGAGCCATCTGTGTAGTGGAACATGAAGGAGACACGCGGGCGACAGTGTCCATCGTCCCCAGCGGAAACATTTAGGCACTCAGGCGAGGCAACCGACCGAGCATGAGAATTTCTGAAAGTCCAGCCAATAACTGGGCTATCCGCCAGATACACCGGGCTCGTCCCACAATAGACGGTGGCAACTCAATCGACAGCAATCCCAGCAGATTTGCGAATGGGGCGGGCAATGACACGTTGCTCGCCCCTTCTCTCTTTCACTGTCAGCAAACGATGCTCCGGCCACGGTCGTCTGAAGTGGGCACAGTTGATCACGAAGTTCACGGCAACGGGGAAGGACCGGCGTGAGCGTTCGAAGTCGGCACTTGGATGAGGCAGGGATGCGGGAGCGCTAACAGCACTCACTGCACGCGCGGTGGCGTATTAGCGACCAATCCACTCAAGACCCGGGACTGCTGTAGATCGAGTTGAGGCCTTCGCGCGGCGGTCCGCTGTTCGTTGAACTTGCGAGACACCGAGCAGCCGCACACCGTTAGAAAAGACGTGAGCCTCTCCTCCTACCTCGCGCAAGTAGCGGTGCGCGGCCCTCCGAAACGACGAAGAGCCCCTAATCTCTGTCAGGGACTCTCGGTCATGCCGAGCTGTTTGATGACGTAGGTGTTGATGGACTCATGGCGCTCGGCTGCTTCGAGGGCGACCCTCTTATGTAGATCAGCACCCAGGCGCAGGTTGAACTTGCCGGAGAACGTCCGCTCATCCCAGGGTGCCGGAATCTCCTCGCCTTCAGCGAGCATGTCCTCCAGGACTTCCTCCACCACGGAGGTCAGTCCTGCCAGGGCGGCCTCATGGGTGTCCGCGATCCACGACAGTGACGGGAACTCCACCATCGTGGCGATGAAGTCCTCGTCTTTGACCGACCAGGCGAGTCGGTAGGTGTAGTGGTCAGCTGTCGAGGACAGCTTTGCCTTGCGCTTCGTCGTCATCGTGCTCCTCCTTCTTTGCGATCGCCGCGAGTACCTGCTGCACTCGGTACGCCTTGGCCTTACCGTGATCGTTCTGGATATTCACCCGAGGATCGCCAGGCCATGAAGTCCTAAACACCGCATGCGATGTCGCACGGCTTCGAGGCTGACCGAAGTAGTGCTCGCACACCTTCAGCAGGTCGTTGTAGCGGATTCTGTTCACATACCCGCATGTTGCAGATAGTCGGTAGATATTTATACATACCGATATTTCGCAACAGTCCTCGGGACGAGGCACCCTCGTGACCTGAGTTTCAGTGTCCGAGAAACCGGGGAGAGGTCAATTTGCTGAATTGTGTATCCCTCAGGGCCAGTCATCCGTCTAGGTGGGTGAAGGAACATCGAACCCCGCTCAGGCGGGCAAGGGGAAGGACACATCATGAAGCGCAACGAGGGAACACTGGACCGGATCCTGAGGGTCGTCATCGCGGCCGCAGCGGTGGTGGCTGCTGCTGTCATCGGCTTCACCACTGTCGCGGGGATCGTGCTGCTGGTGGTGGGTGCAGTCATGCTCATCACGGCGGCCAGTGGGTTCTGCCCCTTGTACCGGCTGTTCGGGCTCTCCACGTGCAAGGTGCCGGCTGCTCGCGCAGACGAGCAGATTCGGGTTCACTGAGCTGGTGACCAATACATCCTGGGAATTCGCAGCGCGCATCACCGACGAGTTGCCGGCGCTGCTGCGCACTGCCCGGGCCCTCATGAACGATGAGGGCCGGGCAGAGGACCTCCTGCATGACACCGTGGTTCGCGCACTGGAGCGGGCAGACTCGTTCCGTGGCGAGTCGAGCTTGCGCCATTGGCTGCGCCGCATCATGCACAACATCGTGATTGATCAGGCTCGACGGCCGCAGGAGGTGCTCGTCGACGAGATCGAGAACAAGTGGCGTGAGGATGACTACACCGTGGATTCCGCCGCCGTGATCGAGAACGCGGAGACGCACGATGAGATCCTCGACGCGCTCGTCCGGCTGCCGTACGCCTACCGCGTCGCCGTCGTGCTGCACGACATGGAGGGATTGACCATGCGCGAGATCGCCGACCTCACCGATGCCGAACTTCCCGCCGCGAAGCAGCGTCTGCGACGCGGGCGGATGGCCTTGGTGTCAGCGCTGGCAACAGGCCACGAGCGACGAGTCGCCCTGCACGGTGTGCCCCTGCGCTGCTGGGACGCCCGCGCTCACGTCTCCGACTACCTCGACGGTGATCTCGATGCCGAGACCGCAGCCAAGGTCGAGCGGCACCTGGAGACCTGCCCCACGTGCCCGCCGCTGTATGCCGCGCTCGTCGGCGTCACTGCTGCAGTGGTCGGGCTGCGCGACAGCGACCGTGTCATCGAACCGCCACTTGCCGCACGAATCGCCACCGCGATGGCCGACCGGCAGCCGTAGGGCACCCGGGCGAATCACCCCACCAGCGCTAAGGCCCCGGGCAAGCTGCCCTCAATCGTCTGCGTAGGGGCTGCAGGCAATGGAACGGCTGAACTTGCAAGCCACGAATGCGCGTAACGCCGTTGAAGGTAATAGAGGTGGAAACGAACTGAGGACCCCTACTCGAGGGACCCTCAGTCAGTTGGCCATGCCAACTTTCTGGTAGCGGGGAGAGACTGAGGATGGACGATCACCGGGCTGCATGCCCTGCGAGTTACCCTCACAAACGACTATTTCTGCACCCCCTCTGCGTCATGCTCGCCCACTTTGGCTGTTCGCCAGTCTTGGAGGACCAGGTGGATACCGATCAAAGGTTTCACCGCTGAGGCGAACCTTAGGCGTGTTCGCATCTCGGGGATTCCGCAGAATCTGGCCCGGTCCATGCAAGCCCCCTGAATCCGTACCCCGTCCCGTGGCTGGGAACTCTGGCGCGGAAGCAACTGACTATCTAGCTGTCCGACGATGCATCGTGATTGGATTCAACTCGAATCGACCGTCGTCGAATTATGCCAATCGCCACCACCAGGGCAAGGCCGAAGGCGAGCGCTGGCAACAGGTACTTCATCCACTCGGTTTGAGTTGCCGCTGCGGATCCGGTCATTGCAGGCTTGGGATTCAATGTGCTGGTGGTGGTCGGCGCCCCAACGGTGAAGGTGAAAGCGGATTCAATGGGGTGTCCATCGACAGAGATGACCCTGTAGGCGGCTTGATAGGTGCCATCTGGCAGTTTGGGTTGGACGGCGACGGAAATCGTTGCGCCATCAAGTTTCGCCGCTCCGACATGGACGAAGTGATGTTCTGCGTCGGTAACGACCATCGCACCGCCCGTGGGCAGCAAGATCTCATCGAACGTGGCGGAGACGCGCGTTGGGGAGGAGATCAGGTGTTGTCCGACCTTCGGGCTGGTCGACAACAGCAGTGTGTGTGCCGATGCTGCGCCCGCAGGAATCAACAGCACGACCACTGCGCTCACGGAAGCGAACAACAATCGCCAGCCGCTTTTGGTGGTCACGCGAACCAGCCTTGGCCGATGAATTCGCCCTCTTGCACCCCTGGTGGGATGAAGTAACTGGCCGATCCGATAGTGCGCACCCACGTATTCAGTGCATCGCCTTCCGAAAGTCGCTGCTGCATAGGGATGAACGTCAACTCTGGATCGTGCATGTAGGCGACGAATATCAACCCCACATCGTTCGCGCCCTCACGCATACCGTGGTCGTAAGAGTACGGGCGGCGCAAGATCGCCTGTCGGGCGCTGGCCACATGTGCCAGTCGGGCGTGTGCATCTTGCGGAATGACGGGAAGCCCGAGGCCGTTAACTGCGTCCAGCGGCAGTGCGTCGGTTTCCTTCAACGCCCCCAAGGGCGCTCCGGTGCTGATCTTCCTCCCGATGACGAGTTCTTTCGCGTCGAGATCCAGCTGGTCCCAGGTGTCCAAGAGCATGCGAATGCGCCGCATCACCATGACCGTTCCTCCATTGATGAGAGACGAAGCATCCTGGGTCCACACGGTTTCTTTGAACGCGGCCGAGTTAGGTTGGGGATTGATGGTGCCATCGACTTGGCCCATGAGGTTGCGACCTGTGCTCCCATCGGTGGGTGGGATCTGCCTGAATCCCTGCTGAATCCACGCGACATCAACCAAGGTCGATAGGTCATTGGTGATCACTCGCGTGGCGTGAGCAAGATGCAGCGGATCATCTGACCCGATCTGAACGACAAAATCAGTATTTTCCCATCCCGGTTCGATTGCATCGGTGCTGAACGAAGGAATCTCGCGGAATTGGGCTGGCTTTCCCGCGGCAAGTCCCCTGAGCTCAAAGAAGCCGTGGCCTAGGCCAATTGTCATCGTTAGTCCTGATGTCCGCATTGCAAGGATTCCCTGCGGGTCGGCAAGGGCTGGTGCACCGCTCATCATTCGCGCGGCATCGTCGGATACCAGACGGAGCACGGCTTCGGCCGAATCCCTGTCTCGCTGCTTGAGGTTCATTCCCAGGAATGCGCAACGCAATTGCGGTGGCGTACTGATACCCGCCTGGTGAGCCCCATAGAACTCGTAGGAATTTGATACGACTGGCGCCGTGGATGTAGCCCCTGATACGTCTGCACTCGTGGCGCGGCCCAGAGCAAAGCCGCTGGCGGCGCCGAGAATTCCGGCGCCACCAACCGCAAGCAAGCCACGGCGAGTCACCCGGGTGGGTTCCTCGCGCTTTGGCGTAATCATTTCGCTCATTACATCTTCATGCCGGATGGGGATGGCGTTGCTCCGTTGTAGGTCTCGTTTCCGCCTTGGAACACCTTGCCGACTGCCTTGAACGTCACCTGCGCGCCCGTTGACGTCGTCAACGTGACCGGCACCATTGCTCCTGCAGTCACCGGCTTGGTGAGGCTCATCAACATGACATGGCTCCCCCCTGGCTGAAGAGTCAGCGAACCACCCGCCGGAATCGTGAAGCCGCCCTTCTTCTGCTGCATCACCATCGCTCCGTCCTTCATGACCACCTCATGGAGCTGATCCATCGGCGAGTACGGGGTAAATGCGCCAATGATTGTGATCGGTGCGTTCGTCGGGTTCTCGATAACTCCGAATGCTGCAGACATGCCAGTACTGGCCACCTTGGCCCAGGCATCGGTGACTTTCAACGGCGACACCGACACGGGTAGGCCCTTGCTCCAGATCAATTTGCTGCCGCTTTGCTGGCATACGTATGTCTTGCCATGTTCAGTTTGTGTTGTGCCGCCCATCTCGCATGCCTTGCCTGGAGCGGGACTTGCGTGAGCCTGCACGTTGGTTGCGAGTCCGCCGCTGACGGTGAGTGCCACTGCTGTTGCTACAGCGAACTTCGTGAATGTACGCATCTGCTTCTCCTTGAATTCTGTATCGAAGAATCGTTGATTGGTGCTTGATAGCTCTGGACCTCACAAAAGCACTATCGTGCTGAGGCCCGCTCAGCTTGAATAGCTCCGCACAATGCGGCAGCACCCATGACGCAGCCATTGCTGGCACGTCGGATAGTTCGAAAACGCAGGAATCTACGACAGTGAAAGAAGTGGCGGGCCACGCCGTGTGGGAATCCGTGCACTGCGATCGTCATCAGCAATGAGCAAGAACAACGCGCGCATACCCGTTGCCACATCCGCCAGATACGGAATCCCTGCAGGCAGTCGCCGCAGCAGCGCACACACCCACAGGCGGATTGCGTACCCTCGGGCTTTGGCCCACGCCCGCGCCTCATGCCAGCGCAAAGCCAATCCCGCAACTGCGGCCGCAGCAATATGCGCCAACAGCATCGACACTGAATTGTTCATTCCACTCGGGGAACATGAAGCTGCGCCGATATGCACTACCAGCTGCGATAGCAGCAGCATTCCTGCGAATGCCCACCAACCAAGCTCCCGAGAGGCTTGAACGCGGGTAAGAACAAGCACCGGAAAGAAGGCAAGAACGACTGCAACGGCGTCAACACTGCCACCTGCAAGCCGGTGTCCAATCAGTCCAATGGCCATCGCCGTACTTGCTGCTAAGAAGGCCCGCCTCCAGGGCGCTGGCGATGCGACGTTGATTCTTCTTCCGTCCTGAGCGACGCGAATGCGCGACTTTGCGCCCATTCGGGTTAGCGCCAAAGACATGTCCGAAATTCTAGTAGGGGGTCGGGTTCAAACTACGGGCGCGTATCGCAGTACAAGGTGCGCATGGCTGCCCCTGCGCGCGGTGCAAGGCACCGGCCAAAGACGAAGTGTCGTGAGGTGCATCCCATGGGGTGCAGGCAGGGCCGGAGTGGCTTACTGCAGCCGCAGGTTGTTCACAAATGGTCCATAAACTGCAAATAAACCTGTGAAGAGGAGCAGAAAAAAGAGTCAGAAATAGGACAAGACCCCCTGTGTCAGGGGATCTTGATCCTCTATTTGGTAGCGGGGAGAAACTGACGATGCACGATCTTTGGGTTGCGTGCCCTGCGAGTTGCCCTCACGAAACGCCATTTCTGCACCCCCTTCTGCACTCCCCTGGGAGTGCAGGCCTGCACCCACCCCGCACACTTTCACGTCATGCCGCTGTTCCAGCCCAAGGCTTGATTCGCTTCAACTCAGGACCGAGGTTTCTCTGCGCAACTTCGATGTCATAGGCCGTTTGGGCGCGTAGCCAGTAGCCATCGGAGAGGCCGAAGAACCGGCAAAGGCGAAGGTCCGTGTCAGCGGTGATGGACCGCTTGCCGTTGACGATGTCGCCGATGCGCTGCGCGGGGACACCAATCTCCTTGGCCACGCGATAGCGAGTCAGGCCCATAGGCGCCATGAACTCCTCCCACAACAACTCCCCCGGAGTCACCGGATCTAGTACTCGCGCAAGCTTTGCCATCTTCTTTATCCTTCAGCCCTCTAGTGGTAATCCACGATTTCTACATCGGCAGGACCTGCTGCGGTCCAACGGAAGCACACCCGCCACTGATCGTTGATCCGGATGCTCATCTGACCCTTCCGGCGTCCTTTAAGCGCCTCCAGTCGATTGCCCGGAGGAACTTTCAGATCCTCCAGCCGACCAGCGACGTCCAATTGCCTCAGCTTGCGCCTCGCGATCGACTCAAACGAGGTGAACTGTCGGACTCGCTGTCCCGCCGCGAGCCGCTCGGTCTCCTTGTCGGCAAACGAGACGATCACATCGCCAATAGTAACGCACTGCGTTACTATTGGCGAGTCATGACAGGGGACTTTGAGTAAGCTCCGACGCCAATGCGATCACGCTCAGCGAGATTGCGCAGCCGAGCACGGATGCATGCGGGCATCTACGAACGCCTTCTTGCTCCGCTCGACATTCGACCCTTGACTATCGAGAGACGGCATCGGCTTCTTTGGGAGCACTCCCGGAGGATTCTGGATTGCCCCTGCCCAAGGTCCAGACACTCGCGAACTCCTAAACGACTAGGAGTTTCCCGGTATCTGCAATCGATTTCGCCCTACCGCATCGTCTGCGCGTCCAAGAACTGCGACGCATTATGTGAAAGTCCGTGCGAATGGTCACCTTGGCCGTACTCGCGCGGGGTGGTGTCGACGTCCCCGGCTTGCGCGCGCAGTGCGCCGACTGTGGATTCTTTTCGGGAGCGATGCTGGAACGGGTCGAACTGATACCACCGAGCCGCATTCTGCCAGGTGACCTTCTCGATCTCGTCGTCAGTGAGTTCGGCACGCTCCAACGACTTCATCAGCACCTCAGGGGCTTCCGGCCAGGTGGAGTCCGAATGCGGGTAGTCGCACTCCCAGGTGATGTTGTCGATTCCGATCATG